>CAYVLM010000001.1:0-11799 GCA_964452225.1 uncultured Steroidobacteraceae bacterium
TCGCCGGCAGAGCACCTGCATGCGATCTCGAGGGCTTCGTGCAGCGGAGCCGCGTTGACGATGGCCCACGCCTGCCTTACCGCGAGCGCGGCTTCGAAGAGATGCACCCGCGCCGGGTCGAGCCGGTAGCTGGCCTTCGTGTTCATGGCGTAGGGCTGCGCGGCCCGTACGCCGGCCGGGCTCCAGGCCTCCAGGGGCAGCACCACCAGGGTGAGTGCCGCCACCACCACGACGGCAGGCGAGAGCCGCCGGATCGGGCCGGGTCTCACCGGGGCGTCCCGCGCAGCCATGCCAGGCGATCGCGGCGGCGCGGAGGGGGTGGCTCCCAGGGTGGCATCTCGGCGACCAGCTCGGCGCGGTGCCTGGCGAGGAGCGTGCGGTTCCTGCCCATCCGTCCGCTCCAGTCAGGCAGGACTCCGCGGTCCGCGACCGCGGAGGCTGTCTCCTCGAGCAGCCGGTCGGCGACGATGGTGAGCCGTACCAGGCCACGTGCGAGCTCCTCCGCCGTCACGGCGGCCGGTGGCAGCTCGCTCATCAGCATCGGCCGGTCATCGTCGGTCATCGCGAACTTCACGAGCGGGTACTCGAAGTTCGCCCGCAGCATCCGGTGGTAGACGCGGCGGGGCACCTCCATCGCCTCGAGGCCGTAGTACCCCCACAGGGAGAGCCCCATTCCGGCTACCCAGGCCACGGTGATCCGCAGGTCGAAGCGCCGCTCGCCGTCCACGATGACGTCGCGGCTGATGGCTTCGTCCCCCGGCCCGCCGCTGGCACCGACGACCTCGATGCCGATGGCGGCAAGCCAGTCGTCGATCGGCGGGGCGGCGGTCGCCATCAGTCGGCTGATGCCGGGTGCGGCTCCGCATGCGAGATGGTCTCGCCGGACCGGATCCGCCGTCGCCGGCCGAAGTCGCCGACCCCGACGCCCGGATCGATCCTGCAGTTGCGACCGATGTGGATCCCTGCCGGGATGTTCGCCCGCTTGCCGACCAAAGTCGGCCCCACGTAGAGTCGTTCCGGCTCGTCGACGTTCGGTCGCAGGTCGTCTCCCTCTCCGACCGTCGCACCGGGACCGATGACGCAATCCTTGTCCACGATGGCCCGGTCGAGCACGGCGCCGGCATGCACCACCGTGTCGAACATCACGATCGAGTCGCGCACCTCCGCCCCCGCCTCGACGACGACCCCGGGCGAGAGGACGCTGTGGATCACCGTGCCATGGACCACGCAGCCGTGGCTCACCATGCTGCGCTCGACCCGCGCATCGGAGCCGACCAGCGCCGGCGCACGCTCCTCGCTCTTGGTGTAGATGAGCCACGGGCGGTCGTAGAGGTTGATCCCGGGGTCGTCGGAGAGAAGGTCCAGGTTCGAGCGCCAGTAGCTCTCCACCGTCCCCACGTCCTCCCAGTAGCCACGGAACTCGTACGCGAAGACCCTCCCGCCGCCGTTCACCATGCCGGGCAGAACGTCCTTCCCGAAGTCGATCCGGTCGGAGCGCAGCTCGGCGAGCAGGGCGTCGAGGCTGAATACGTAGACCCCCATGCTCACCAGGTTGGACGGCGGGTTGGGCGGCTTCTCGATGAAGGCGGTGACCCTTCCGGTGTCGTCGGTGTCGATGATGCCGAAGCGGTGCGCCTCCTCGATCGGCACGGTCCGGACGGCGACGGTGACATCGGCCTCACGCTGCACATGCAGGTCGATGAACGGGCGGTAGTCCATCTTGTAGACGTGGTCACCGGCCAGCACCAGCACCAGCTCGGGGTGGCGGTCGACGATGAACTCCCGGTTCTGGAGGACCGCGTCCGCGGTGCCGCGGTACCAGTCACGCGCCCGGCCGCGGCCGATGTATGGCTGCAGGAGCACCACCCCGCCGCGGGAGCGGTCCAGGTCCCACGGCCTGCCCAGGCCGATGTGGTCGATCAGCGAGCGCGGCGCGTACTGCGTCAGGACGGCGACGTCGTTGAGGCCGGAGTTGACGGTGTTGGAGAGCGCGAAGTCGATGATCCGGTACTTCCCACCGAAGGGAACGCCGGGCTTGGCGCGCACCTGGGAGAGGATCGAGAGCCGCTCCCCTTCACCACCGGCCAGGATGAGAGTCAGGACGGTCGGCACACCGCGATTCTACCGGGGCCGTCTCGCCCGCCTCGCCCGTCTCAGGCGTCGCAGGTAGGGAAGCGCGCCCGCGACGGCCGGCACGATGAAGACGGCGAGCGGCGGGTTGGTCGAGCCGTCCGGCCCGACGGTCGTCGTGTTGTTGGTGGGTGGTGGCGGCGTCGAGCAGTCCTTGCCGTGGCACGGCGTGGCTGTGGCGCCCCCGCCGAACGATGGGAAGGGACCGCCGGAGCCCTCGAACGAAGGGCTCGGGGTCGGCGAGGGCGTCGCGCGCTTCTCGCCGCAGATCGGCGGCCAGCCGGACTCACCGGGTATCGGCGTGATCCCGTATCGGTAGAAGAGGGGGTTCGGCTTTGGGCTGGCGCCGGAGGGAACCCTGCCGCCCCTGAAGTCGTGGTTCACCTCCCGGTTGGACCAGGCCTGGATGGCCGAGATCCATGAGGCGGGGCGCGCCTGGTCCTTGGCGTACTTCACGAGGTCCAGGCAGCCGTTGACCCACTCCGTGTCGGGGCCGGGCTGGGTCCCGTCGAGCATCGGCACGCTGATCGTCCGCGGGCAGGCTGACGAGGGGGCCAGGCCGGTCCAGCGGCAGATGGGGGTCATGGTCACCCCGGACGGCATGGCGAAGCTCGTGAGCGGCACCTTCTGCTGGTTGTTCCAGTCCCAGGGCTTGTTGACGGCGATGTCCATGAAGTCACGCCAGAGGTGCAGCGGCCCATACGCGGCAAGGAGTCCGGTCGCCATGGGCTGCTGGTTGTTGTTTCCCATCCAGACCCCCGTCACCAGGCTGTTGGCGACGTAGCCGAAGGTGGTGACGTCCTTGTAGTCGTTCGTCGTCCCGGTCTTCACCCCCGCCTGGCGCCGAGTTCCGGAGCTCGGCCTGCCGTAGATGTTGGAGAGCTCGGAGTCGCGGCCCCACCAGATGTTCGTGCTGGGGTTGGTGTTGCCCTGGAGGATCCAGTTGGTAAGGTAGGCCTCGGCGGGGGTGACCGGGTTCAGCGCCTGCGGTCCGTCCTGGCCAATGGAGTAGATGAGCCGGTCGTTGCGGTCGCGGATCTCGAGGATCGTCGTCGCGGGGTGGATGGTGCCCTCGTCGGCGAACATCTCGTAGCCCTGGGTCGCCTTCGTCAGGTTGACCGGGACCGATCCCAGGGTCAGCGTCAGCCCGGGGTGCAGGCCCATCACGTAGTCGTAGCCCGCCAGGCCAATCGAGTCAACGAAGTGGGCCGTCACCTCCGGGGTGACGAGAGACTGGATCTTCACCGACGGGACGTTGAGCGAGTAGCGCAGCGCGTCCATCGCCAGGAGCGGCCCGGAGTTGGACAGCTCGGCGTTCTGGGGCGCATAGCCGCCGCCGAAATCGGTCGTGGCGTCGACGAGCATGGTCCCCGGGGTCGCCTTGCGCGCCTGGAAGGCGCTCGTGTAGGTGAACGGCTTGAAGGCCGAGCCGATCTGGCGCACGCCAAGCCCGGCCACGTCGAACTGGCCCTGGACCCGCGGGTCGGTGCGGTTGTTGTAGTCGACGCTGCCCACGTAGGCCACGATCTCCCCGGTCTGGGAGTCCAGGGCCACCAGCGCCGCGTTATGGACATTCTGGTTGCTGCATCCGAACCCGGACAGCGACCTGGTCTTGCCCTGCAGGCACTTCACCCAGGCCGAAACCACCTTCTTGGCCTCCAGCTGGAGCCCGTAGTCGAGGGTCGTGATCACCTTGAAGCCGCCCGTACGGAACTCCTGGGCCGGATCCTTGTAGCCGAGGCTGGCCAGGATCCCCTCCGCCTCGTTCGCGACCCGGAACGAGAACAGCGGCTCCTTGAGGACGCTCGTGACCTGCGAGGGGTTCATCTCCTCCCAGGTGGTCGCCACGGCGGTGTTGTACTGGCCCAGGGTGATGTAGCCGTCATCGAGCATCTGCTGCAGGACCTCGTTGCGACGCGCGATCGCGGGCCCGGGTCCGGCCGGGTTGAGGTACGGGTCGTAGACGCTGGGCAGCTGCGGGATGCCGGCAAGGAAGGCGGCCTGGGCCAGGGTCAGCTGCGACAGGTCGGTGATCCCGAAGTAGTTGGCCGCCGCGGCCTTGATCCCGTACGAGCCGTTGCCGTAGAAGATCAGGTTGAGGTAGGTCTCGAGGATCTTCTCCTTGCCGGCGATCCCCGGGTAGGCGGCGGTCACCTGCAGGGCCAGGATGTTCTCCTTGATCTTGTCGACGTAGGTGCGGCCGTTCAGGAAGGTCAGGTCCGGGGGCTTGCAGATGTCCGCTTCGGACTGGGTGGCCGCCGCCTGCGCCTGCGCCTGCGCGTTCGCGCTCGCCTGCGCCGCTGCGGAAGCCGCGGCCTGCTGCGCCTCCTGGATGGATCCCGCGTACTTGATGACCTGCTGCGTGATGGTCGAGGCGCCCTGCACAACGTGACCTGCGGCGAGGTTCGCCATGAAGGCGCGGATGGTGCTCGCGACGTCGACGCCCGAGTTGGTCCAGAAGGTCTTGTCCTCGATGGCCACGGTCGCGTCGATCACGACCTGCGGCACGTCCTTGTACGTCACGGACTCGCGGTTCTGGCACTCGAACCGCGCGAGCAGGACCTTGCCGGTGCGGTCGTAGACGAGGGTCGACTGCGGCAGCTGGATGTTGTCGAGGATCTTCGGTGCCGGCAGGTCGGCGGCGAAGTAGTTGTAGGCAGCCAGCAGGGCGCCCCCGGTGCCGATCACGGTGCCGGCAATGCCGGCCACGACGACCAGCGCCAGGGCGATGAGGAAGGTCGCAATCCCCTGCCGCCGTCCTCGGCGGCCGGTGGTGCGGCGGATCATCAGCCGATGACGTCGCCGCTGCATGGCCGGATGCATCGCGCGCTACGGTAGCAGGGGATGTGCCCCCGGTCGAATCGGCCTCAGGCCGTTCGACCCAGAGGCGGCCTCAGGGAAGGTATTCGCGCGGGTTGACCGGCTGCCCGTCGAACATCACCTGAAAGTGCAGGTGGCAGCCCGTCGCCCATCCGGTCGCCCCCTCGTAGCCGATGAGCTGGCCGGCCTGCACGACCTCTCCGACCGAGACGATCTCCTTCGAGAGGTGCCAGTACCAGGTCTGCAGGCGCTGGCTGTGGCCGATGATGACGCCGATGGCGGTGTCCCCGTAGGCGAGATCCGGCCGACCGTCGGCGAGCACCGTCCCGTCAGCCGCGGCGTACACCGGGCCTCCGCAGATCGGTGTCAGGTACGCGATGTCGATGCCGGTGTGGAACGCCTCGTACTGGGTTGGCCCGAACTCCTGGGTGACGACGAAGTCACCGTGGAGCGGCCACTGGAAGCGGCCGTGGTAGGCGATGTCGAGCGCGTTGGCCTGCTGCTCGAGCTGGGCCACGAGCGCCTGCTGACCCGCGATCGCCGCTTCCTGCTTGGCGATGCGCTGGCGATAGGCGTCGGCATTGGCCACGGTGGCCGCCAGCTGCGCCTCCTGCGCCTGCTGGAGCTTCTGGAGCTCGGCCTTCTTCTTGTCCAGCGCGGCCTGCGCCTGCTGCAGGTCATCCTGCTGGGTGGCCAGCTCGTCGGCCCGCTGCGCCGCTTCCTGCTGCAGGGTGTTCAGGGTGGCCGTCCCGTCGCTGAGGGTCTGCTTCCGAATCGCGAGCTGCTCGCGGGTCTGGCGGATCTGGTCCGCCAGCTGCCTGTCCGATTCGGAGAGGGTGAGCATGTCGCCGAGCACCGCTGCCGCATCGGTGAAGGACTGGGACGACATGAGCACCTCGAGGACCGAGACCTGGCTCTCGCGGTACGCGGCTCGCAGATGTTCCTGGAGAAGCGCCTCACGCTCCTGCAGCGCGGCGGCGTTCTGGGTGATCTGGACGCCGATCGTCGTCATGTCCTCCTGCAGGGACTGGATCTGCCCCTGCAGGCTGGTCAGCTGGTTCTGGGTCAGCTGGATCTGGGCGGCGAGAGCGTCGAGCTGGGTCTGGGCGGCGTCGATGGCCACGCCGACCGCGTCGAGGTTGTCCTGGATCTCCTGCAGGCTGGCGCTCAGGGTCGCCTGGGACTGCACGAGCTGGGTGAGCGTCGCCTGCTGCTGGGCGAGCTTCTGCTCCATCTGCTGCTGCTGGGCCAGCGCACCATTGACGTCCGGGTCGCCCGCGCGTACCGGGGACGTGCCACGGGGCACGAGAACCAGGCCCAGGAGGAGGGCTCCCACGAGGACGACGCGACGGCGGGGGACGTTCGACATGCGCCTCCTCTCGAGCCACGTGCGATGGTTCCGGTCCGAGGCCCCGGCGCCTTGCAGGCAAGACACAACAGACGAGCGGTGCGCGACCACCGCCGGGGCACGTGGGCCGTGTCAGGATACACCGTCGTCAAGGGCTCCGCGAGGGGCCCTACGCATGGGTGCCGGCGACCGCCCCGAGAAGGCCGGGATCCGCGGTCAGGGCGATCACCAGGCCGGCGACGAGGAACGGCCCGAAGGGGATGTAGCTGTGCAGCCCGGCGCGCCGTGTGACGATCAGGCCGATCCCGGCAAGCGCCGAGAGCAGGGCCCCGGTGAAGACGGCGGTGAAGACATCGGGCCATCCGGAAAGGAGACCGATCGGCACCACGAGATACAGGTCTCCCGCCGCGACGCCTCCGGCGATGAAGAGCCCGGTGACGCCCAGAAAGGCGACAGCCACGCCGGCGCCGATGAGGGCGTTGGGCGGGTCGAGGGCCGGGTTGAAGGGGACGAACAGCAGCGATCCGGCAACCAGCGGGTAGAGCACGACGTGCGGCAGCCGTCGTTGCTCCAGGTCGGTGGCAGCCAGCACCACCATGGCCGCAAGGAGCGCCAGGTAGACGGCCGATGCCCACCACGGCAGTCCGGCCCGCCAGGCGACCGCCGCTCCCGCGCAGCCGGCGAGGATCGCGAGGATCCCTGTCCGCGGCCCGGCCGGGCGATGCTGCGCCTCGTCGGGCGGCCACACGCTGGCGAGCCGTTCGGATGCGGCACCGAGCACGGCGAAGCCGATGCCGACCGCCACGACGAACCCGGTCCCCATCGACCCTCCGGCTGCGGCTCCGAACGCCCCTCCGCCTCGGGCACCGGCCACGCGCCGGTGCCCCGCCGCCATCCTACCGGGCTACGCGCCGTCCGCGGCGTAGTCGAGCGCCAGCCGCACCAGGGTGGTGACCGCCGTGCCGACGGCCCCCTTGGGGCTCCATGCCCTGTCCTTCGTGAGCCACGCGGTGCCGGCAATGTCCATGTGCACCCACGGGACCGTCACGAAGTCGTGGATGAAGAGGGCGCTCTTGATCAGCGACCCGTCCCGGCTGCCGGAGTTGACGATGTCCGCGTGGGCCGAGTCGAGCGAGGTCCGGTACTCCCTGGCCAGCGGCATCTCCCACAGCCATTCCCCGGTCGCGTCCCCGGCAGCCTGGACGGCGGCCCCCCATTCGCGCGGATCGGCGAAGTAGGCGCTGATCAGGTGGCCGAACGCCACCATCGCGGCACCGGTCAGGGTCGCCACGTCAACCAGGTGGGTCGCACCCTGCAGCTCCGCCCAGTGCAGGGCGTCGATCAGGATCAGGCGCCCCTCGGCGTCGGTGTTCGTCACCTCCACGGTCTTGCCGTTCATCGCCTTGACCACGTCGCCCGGTCGCTGAGCGTTTCCGCCGGGCATGTTCTCCACCATCGGTGCCACTGCCATGACCGGGACATCCGGCGCAATTCTCGCCAGGGTCCGCGCGGCGGCGATCACGGCGGCCGCACCGGACTTGTCGTGCTTCATCTCCTCCATCGCAGCGGACGGCTTGATGCTGATCCCGCCCGAATCGAAGCAGACACCCTTGCCCACCATGGCCAGGCGTCGCGCGGGGTCGGCCTTCTCCCAGCCGGGGAGCCGGATGGCGATCAGCCGTGGCTCGTGCGCGGCGCCCTGGCCAACCCCCAGCAGGGCGTTCATCCCCAGGGCGCGCATCTCCTCGACGCCCAGCACGTCCACCACGCAGCCGTCGGCCGTGAACCCGCGGGCGATCTCCGCCATCACCTCGGGGTACAGGTCGTTTGAGGCCCGGTCGGCCAGGCCCCGGCCAAACTCGACTCCCTCGGCCAGAACGGACGCCCGCTCGAGCACCTCGGCCGATGGCCCGCCCACCAGCACCAGCTCCTCGACCGAGCGAAGCATGGCGGGCGTGTCACGGACGCGACCGTAGTGGCTCCAGGGCCGGTACGTCCCCTGCACGGCACCCACCACCGCCGCGCTGAACGCGTCATCGTCCTCGCCGTCGCGCAGCCAGAGTGCAAGGGTCCGTGCACCGCGGCCCTGCAGGCGACGGGTCGCGGTAGAGGCGATCCGGCGCGCACGCCAGGCGCCGCGACCGCGGCGCACCCCGTTCACCAGGAGGATCTTCCCGGCGGCGCTGCC
The DNA here is from genome assembly GCA_964452225.1 of uncultured Steroidobacteraceae bacterium. Classification (GTDB taxonomy): domain Bacteria; phylum Chloroflexota; class Limnocylindria; order QHBO01; family QHBO01; genus CAVXEH01. The sequence continues at coordinate 8,487 of CAYVLM010000001.1, forward strand.
GCCGGGTTCGACCAGGGCCGTGTAGTCCTCCACGATGTTGAACTCGCCCCAATCGATCGTCCTGGCGATCGCACCGCCGCAGGTCTCGTCCAGCCGTGCCAGATCAGGCGGGAACTCACGGTCCTCGCGATAGATCGGCACGGCCAGGACATCGGCCTCCACGGCGGCAGGGTCGCCCTCGACTGCGCGCACGTGCATCTAATCGATCTCCTTCAGTAGGTGGTGCGATCTGCCGACTGTGGCCTTTGCGTCGGTCGACCGGCGGGGCGAGTATAGCCATGGGCCGCCCGGCACCGGCACCTCACGCCCCGTGGCCGACCTCGCCCACGGCCGAGATCGCCGCGTCGATAGCGGACTGCTCGGCGGCGAGGGCCTGCAGCGGCGCACCGCTCACGGCCCCACCGCCCTCGGCGATGGCGATCGCCAGGGCGAGGTCGGCCTGTCGAGCATCTCCCGTGGCAGCCCTGTAGTCGCTGCGGGCGCGCGCCAGCGCCGCCGCGTCTCCGTCGCGGGCGGCGACCGCGATCGCACGTGCCGAGCTGAGGAGCTTCGACGTCGCCTCGACCCAGATCGGGAGCGTATCGAGCTGTCCCGGCCAGGCGCGCACCGCCGCCAGCTGGGCGTCGGCGCGATCGAGCGCCGCCAGCGCCGTCACGGGGTCGGAGCGATCCAGCGCCGCGAGGGCCGCCCCGAGCTCGGTGAGCGTGGCCTGCGAGGCGACCCGCATGGCCCGGAAGGCGTCGGCGGCGTCGGCGGAGGTCGCCAGCTGGCCGGCCGTGGACGCCAGGGCGCCCGGGTCGAGCTGCAGGATCGGCGCCCCCGCCGACGGTCGCAGGATGGCGAGCTGGCCGGCGATCCGGGCCAGGGCCTCGCGGCAGCTCACGGCCTGCGCCTCCGCACCCCCGAGGTCCGCAGCGGCCGCCGTGAGGTGCGGACCGGGGTTCTCGCTGCCGGAGACCGTGAGGGCTGCCCCCATCCTGCCGTCGACGAGCGCCTGCTCCACCATGGCGTGGAGCGCATGAAGCCGGGAGGCCGCGTCGTTGACGGCAGCGCTCAGGGCTGCCCGGGCGCGCGCCGCTCCCACCGGATCGGCAGCCAGCGCGTCGGCGGGTCGCTGGCTGAAGACCCCGGCCACCAGGAGGATGGCGAAGGTGCCGGCGATCGCGCCGCGGTGACCACGCAGCGTCTCGTATCGGCCTCGCGCGCGACCTATCATGCGTCCGTGGCACCTCCCCCACCATCAGGGTCCGGCGACCGAGCGGCCGAGGGACCGTCCACGGCCGCGACGGTGGCGGCGCTTGCCGGCGAGCTCGCCGCGCTCCCAAAGGCCGAGCTGCACTGCCATCTCGACGGCGCGCTGAGACCCGAGACGGCCGTTGCGCTCGCGGCCGACGCGGGGATGCCGCTGGACCTGGCCGGGGCGCGGGCTCGAATGGTCGCGCCGGCGCACTGCGCGAGCCAGGCGGACCTGCTCAGGTACTTCGACCTGCCGATCGCCCTGCTCCAGACGCGGCCGGCGCTCGGCCGGGCGGCGCGCGAGCTGGTCGAGGCGTTCGCGGACGAACGGGTGACGTACGCCGAGATTCGCTGGGCACCACGGCTGCACATGGAGCGCGAGCTCGGGATGGGCGCCGTCATCGAGGCGGTCGCGGCCGGGGTGGCCGACGCCCGGGCCGGGCTGGGTTCCCGGACCCCGGTCATCGGTTTGATCGTCACCGCCCTGCGCTCCCATCCGCCCGGCGCGAACGTGCTGCTGGCGCGCGAGGCGGCCGCCTTCGGGGAGCCCGTGGTCGGCTTTGACCTGGCCGGACCGGAGGCCGATTGGCCGACCCCGCCCCACGCGGCCGCATTCCATGCCGCGGCGGAGGGCGGCCTCTCCCTGACCGCCCACGCCGGCGAGGTTCCGGGCCCCGATCGGATCCGCGAGGTGCTCGACCTTGGCGTGGAGCGCATCGCCCACGGGGTGACCGCCGCCGAGGATCTCGCGCTGGTCGAGCTCATTCGAGATCGGGGGGTGACGCTCGACCAGTGCCCCACCAGCAACGTGCAGGCCGGCATCGTGCCCGGGATTGCCGCCCACCCGCTGGCGCGGCTCCACCGGGCCGGGGTCAGCGTCACCTGCTCAACGGACGACCGCGTCGTCTCCGACACCACGCTCAGCGCCGAGCTGGCCCGCACCGCGGTCGCCCTCGGTCTGACCCGGGCCGAGCTGGCGGCCATCGCCCTGAACGCCTTCCGTCGTGCCTTCGCGGCAGAGGCCCATCGTGACCGCCTGGGCGAGGACGCGGAGACCGCCTGGGCCTCCTGGGTGGCGAGCTCGGCCCTGCTCAGCTGAGCCATTCGTCGAGAAGAGCCTGGAGCTCGGCGGGTCCAGCCACCACGAGATCCGGTCGCCGGTCGCCTGCCAGCTGCCCGACCATCCGAGCCTCGGTGACCCCCGTGAGCACCAGGACAGAAAAGACCCCGGTTCGCCTGGCGGCCACCACGTCCGCGTCGGGGTTGTCGCCCACCGCCACGGCCTCCTCGGCGCCGATGCCGGCCGTCTCCAGGATCTCGGTGAACATGGCCGGACCCGGCTTGCCGATGACCAGCGGCTCCACGTCACCCGCGGCGGCCCTGATGGCCGCCACCAGCGAACCGGCCCCGGGGAGGAAGCCGTGCGGTGTTGGAAAGCGCAGGTCGGCGTTGGTGGCCAGGAAGAGCGAACCGGAGCGCACCGCCGTCGCCGCTGCCGCCACCCGCCGGTAGTCGTACTCCTGGTCGAGGCCGACGACCACCGCGTCGAAGCGCACCGGGAGCGGCGAACCGTCGTACGCGGGGGGTACCGCGTCCGCTGCCGCGGTCACCTCGTACCCTGCGCGCTCCAGCTGGGCGACCATCCCCGGCGCACCGGCAGCCAGGATCGTTCGCACGTCGGCCCGGTGACGCTGCAGGTACCCGATCGTCGCCGATGTCGAGGTCACCACCTCCTCGGCGTTGGCGGTGATGCCCATGCCCGCTAGCCGCTCGACGTACGTCTCGCGGGACGACATGGAGTTGTTCGTCGCGTAGCGGACGGCCACGCTTCGCTCGCGGAGCCAGCCGATCAGCTGGGGCGCGCCGGGCACCGCCTGGCGGCCCCGATAGACGACTCCGTCGAGATCGAAGACCACCAGGCGCGGTCGGTTGGCGGGTCGGGAGGGCATCGGCGGGCATGATAGGCGGGCGGCTGTCGGCCGGGATCGCGAAGGCGTCGATCGAGGTGGCGCCGAGGTCCCGGCCGATGCCCTCGACGCAGTGACAAATGGCCTTGCCCGCGTTTTCCGGGCAGCAG
>CAYVLM010000001.1:11809-44338 GCA_964452225.1 uncultured Steroidobacteraceae bacterium
TCTGACCGGATCGGCCCGTGGGCCACCGGCAACGGCCGAGGCGAGACGGCCCCAGGTGGTTCCCGTACGGAGGGACAGTTACGTGCCCATGCGCAGGTTTTTGAGAGTCGGTGGCGGGATCCTCGTCTCGCTCGGGGTGGTTCTGGCGGCCTGTTCCAGCGGTGGCAGCTCGCCCAGCGCGGTCACCTCCGCGACGGCCGTCGCGAGCCAGGCAGCCATGAGCGAGGCGCCATCGACGAGCCCGGCATCCACGCTGAAGATCGGCGTGGTGACCGATGTCGGAACGATCAACGACAAGAACTTCAACGAGTACACGTACAAGGGCGCACAGGCCGGCGCGCAGGACCTTGGCGAGTCCAGCGACGTCCCGTACGCGGTCCCGAAGGACGCGTCGGAGTACGCCAGCCTGATCCAGAACTTCGTCAGCCAGCAGTTCGACATCATCGTGACCACCGGGTTCAACCTGACGGCCGAGACGATCAAGGCGGCGAAGGCCAACCCGGACATCTGGTTCATCGGCGTTGACCAGGCTCCCATCTGCATCGACTCGACGGGCGCACCTGCCACGGACAACTGCGCGAGCGACCCGGCGACGATACTGCCGCACTACGTGGCCCTCGGCTTCGAGGAGGACCAGGCCGGCTACCTGGCCGGGATCGTCGCCGCGGCGATGAGCAAGACCGGCACCATCGGCGCCATTGGCGGTATCACCATCTGCGCGCCCTGCGTTCGCTACATCCAGGGCTATGAGCTCGGCGCGAAGTCCTACAACCCGAACATCGTGGTCAAGACCGCGTACATCACGACGAGCGACTTCACCAAGGCGTTCGCCGACCCGGTGACCGGCAAGACCTTCGCGACGCAGTTCATCGCCGCGAACCACCCGGACGTGCTCTTCCAGGTGGCCGGCAACACCGGCAACGGGATCCTCGACGCCGCGTGCGACGCGAACATCTATGCGGTCGGGGTGGACGTCGACCAGTACCTGTCGTATCCAAATGCCGACAAGTGCATCATCACGAGCGCCGAGAAACACCTGTCGGTGGCCGTGGAGGACACCATCAAGGCCATAGCCGCGGGAACCCAGCAAGCCGGGGACGCGCACTACGACGCGACCAACGACGGCATCGGGGTCTCCGACTTCCACGACAAGGCGAGCCTGATCCCGTCCGACGTCCAGGGCAAGCTTGACGCGGCCCTGGCGGGCATGAAGGATGGCTCGGTCGTCACCTGCCCGCCTGCCCCCCAGTGCGGGGCTCCGCCCAGCTGAGATCGGCTCGATCTGCTGGACCCTGAAACGCTCGAGGGCGGGCCGGCCACTCCGGTCCGCCCTCGTTGACTGTTCGGCGACCTGACCACCCGACCGAGGCGAGGATGACTGAACAGGCCCAAGGGGCGATTCGGCCCCCGGCCCTCGAGATGCGCGGCGTGACGAAGCGCTATCCGGGCGTGGTCGCGAACGACCACATCGACCTGGAGGTGCGGCCAGGCGAGATCCACGCGCTGCTCGGCGAGAACGGCGCCGGCAAGACGACCCTGATGAACGTCCTGTTCGGGCTCGCCACGCCCGACGAGGGGGAGATCAGGCTCGACGGCGAGCCGGTCCAGATCGCGAGCCCCGCGGACGCGATCGCTCATGGCATCAACATGGTGCACCAGCACTTCATGCTCGTCCCGGTGCTGAGCGTCACGGACAACATCCTGCTCGGGGACGAACCGATCGCGAACCGGATCTTCGTCAACCACCGGGCCGCCCGGGCGCGCATCACCGAGCTGGCGCAGTTCTTCGGCTTCCCTGTCGATCCGGACGTCAAGGTGGGGACGCTCTCGGTCGGCTGGCAGCAGCGCGTCGAGATCCTCAAGGCCCTGTACCGCAATGCGAGCATTTTGGTCCTCGACGAACCAACAGCCGTGCTCACGCCCCAGGAGACGCGCGAGATCTTCGGCGTGCTCCGGCGGCTGACGACCGAGGGCTACAGCATCATCTTCATCAGCCACAAGCTGTACGAGGTCCTCGAGATCGCCGACCGGATCACCGTCATCCGGCGCGGGCACGTCGTCGGCGAGCGGCTCCCAGCCGAAACGAACGAGGACGAGCTGGCGGAGATGATGGTGGGCCGCGAGGTGCAGCTGACCGTCGACCGCGGCGAATCGCATCCAGGGGCGCCGGTGCTCACCGTCGAGAATCTCCACGTCAGGGACGACCGCGGCCACGAGGTGGTGCGCGGCGTCGACCTCGAGGTCCGGGCCGGCGAGATCCTGGGCATCGCCGGCGTGGCCGGCAACGGCCAGGACGAGATGGTCGAGGCGCTCATCGGACTGCGGCGGCCGACCTCGGGGCGGGTGACGCTCGCCGGCACGGACGTGACTGGCCACACGCCCCGGCAGATGAACGAGGCGGGAGTCGCCTACGTGCCGGCCGACCGGCACCGCTTCGGACTCGTCCTGCCCTTCGAGGTCGCCGACAACGTGGTCCTGACCAGCTACTACCGCGCCCCGTTCGCCCGGGGGGTTGTGCGTGACGACGAGGCGATCCGCACGGCGGCCCGCGAGAGCATCGAGCGTTTCGACATTCGCACCCCGTCCGAGACGGTCGCCGCCGGGACGCTCTCGGGGGGCAACCAGCAGAAGGTGGTCGTCGCGCGCGAGTTCGACCGGGATCTCCGGCTCCTGGGGCTCGATCAGCCGACGCGCGGCCTCGACGTCGGCAGCATCGAGTTCATTCACCGGCAGACGATCGCGAAGCGGGACGCCGGGACGGCGATCCTCCTCGTCTCGGCCGAGCTCGACGAGGTGCTGGAGCTCTCGGATCGTGTTGCGGTCATGTTCCGCGGTCAGCTCGTCGCCGTGCTCGATGGACGAACGGCCGATCGCAACGAGGTCGGACTGCTGATGGCGACCGGGCGTACCGATCGCTCCCAGGACGAGGCCGGCGAGGCCGCGTCGTGACGGGCCAGGGCGCAGGCGCCCGGCTGCGCAGCCTCGCGGGACGAGCCTGGTCCCTGACCGCACTGCCCCTGATCGCGATTCTGCTCGCACTCATCGTCGGCTCGGTCCTGATTCTCGCGTCGGAGCTGCTGATCACGAATCGGCCCTTCGACCCGACGCTGCCGCTCACCGCCTACCGCTGGCTCTTCGAGGGGGCGCTCGGAACGCCCGACGCGATCGTCGAGAGCCTCGTCTTCACCACACCGCTGCTGCTCGCGGGCCTCGCGGTCGGCCTTGGGTTCCGGGCCGGCCTCTTCAACATCGGCGCGCTCGGGCAGTTCCTGATGGGTGCCCTGGTTGCGTGCTGGGTGGGGATCTGGCTGAAGGACGCGCCCGGCATCGTCGCCATCCCCGCCGCATTCCTCGGCGGCATGGTCGGCGGGGCGATCTTCGGTGCCATTCCCGGCTACCTGAAGGCGGTCTCGGGCGCGCACGAGGTCGTCACGACCATCATGCTCAACTACGTCGCGATCGCCGTGCTGGCAGCCATCGTCAGCGGCCCGCTGAAGGCACCGGGCGCGCCGAACCCGATCACCGAGGAGATCGGAAACGCTGCCTTTCCGGTCCTGGTCGGCCGCGACGGCCACCTCGGGATCCTGATCGCGCTCGCGGCGGCGTTCGTCATCGCCTGGCTCCTGTACCGCACGACCCTTGGATTCGAGATCCGCACGGTCGGTGCCAACGCCGATGCAGCCCGCTACGCGGGCATGCGGCCCAAGCTCATCATGGTGCTGACCATGGGCATTTCCGGCCTCCTGGCCGGCATGGCCGGTGCGGGGCAGGTCCAGGGCATCAGCCACATGCTCACGGGATCGTTCAGCACGACCGTCGGCTTCGACTCGATCGCGGTCGCCCTGCTCGGGCGCTCGAACCCCCTCGGGATCGTGGTGGCGTCACTCCTCTTCGGCGCCATGCGTGCCGGCGCGGGCCTCATGCAGATCCGTGCGGGCATTCCGCGTGAGCTCGTGGACGTCGTCCAGGCAACCATCCTGCTCTTCCTGGTGGCCAGCCCCGTCCTGCAGCGGATCTTCCGCCTGCGGAGCGCCGCCGCCACCGCCCTGACGGGCACCGAGTCGCTCACCCAGGGTTATGGAGGGGCGGGCGAGGAGACGGTGAAGCCCTGATGGACCAGCTGATCAACGCGCTCTACGCGATCCCCGTGCTCGGCGTCCTCTTCCAGCTCGTCGGCTACCTGGTCGACACGATCGTGAACTTCGGGCCGATCATCCTGCAGGGTGCGACGCCGCTCGCGCTCGGCGCGCTTTGCGGCGTGCTGTGCGAGCGATCGGGCGTGGTCAATATCGCCATCGAGGGCACCATGCTGGCCAGCGCGTTCACGGGCTGGGTGGTGGGCATCGCGCTGGCCCCGGTCTTTGGCGGCTCGCCCAGCTGGTTCTTCGGCGTCACCCCGGCGATCTTCCTCGCCCTCCTCGCGGCGCTGGCAGTCGCGGCGCTGATCAGCCTGCTGCACGCGTGGCTGTCGATCACCGTTCGGGCCGACCAGATCATCAGTGGCACCATCATCAACATCGCCGCGTTCGGGGTCACCGGCTACCTGAACACGCTGCTCGCCCAGAGCTCGCCGACGAGCGCCGGCAGCTTCGCCCAGTTCAACCCGCCCCACGCATTGCTCGATGTCCCTGTGGTTGGCTGGCTCTTCAACGCCTTTCTCAGCCAGGGACCAATCACGATGTCGGTGATCGTCATCGTGATCGCGCTCCAGATCCTCCTGTTCCGGTCGCGATGGGGCCTTCGGACGCGGGCGGTCGGCGAGCACCCCAAGGCGGCCGAGACCGTGGGCATCAGCGTGATCGCCCTTCGCTACCGCAACGTCATCCTCGGCGGGCTCTTCGCCGGGCTCGCCGGCGCGTTCCTGAGCATGGAGGCGACGAACTCGTTCCAGGCCGGGATGACCGCCGGTCGCGGGTTCATCGCCCTGGCCGCGCTCATCATCGGGCGCTGGACGCCGCTCGGCGCGTGGGGTGCCGCCCTGCTCTTCGCAACGTCGCAGGTGCTCGGCCAGGCCATCGTCATCGCCCCGCCCACCGGGACGCTCGGGAACGTGCTCACCGCGATCCCTGCCCAGTTCTACGACGCGCTCCCCTACGTGGTGACCATCGTGGTGCTCGCCGGCGTGGTCGGCCGGAGCATTCCGCCGGCCGCGGACGGACAGCCATACGAACGCGAGTCGGCCACCTGACCGACCCGTGGCGTGCGCGCGACGGTGCGGATCAGCCCGCCTCGCCCGCCGGCGGCTCGGCCGCCTCGGTCCCCTCCGGCCCGATCGGGTGTGACACGGGCGGAACTTTCAGCAGATCCATCGGGAGCCCCGCGGCCGCCAGGTCGCTGGCCGCGCTCATCGAGTCGTAGTCGACTGAGCGGAAGCCAATGGCCAGGTCCGGCTGACCGAGGTAGATCACGGCGTAGCGGGCCCGGGCGTGGGCTCCGCAGCCGACTGACCCGCACGCCACGAAGTGCGCCTGCCCCACCAGCTTGTGCACCGTTTCGTGGGTGTGTCCGAAGCAGAACAGGTCATCTCCCGCGTCCGAGGCGATCCGCGCGAAGGTACGGGATGGCCGGTCGGCCCACAGGTACTCGGTCTGCTTGATCGGCGTGCCGTGAAAGAGCAGGATGCTGCGCCCCTCGGCCGACAGGCGCAGGGTCACCGGCAGCTGGCGCAGCCAGGCCCGATGCTCATCGCTGACCGTCCGCACGGTCCAGTCGAGCGAGGCCCGCCCTGCCGCCTCATCCGCCTCGGTGGCCCAGATGGCGCCCGCCTGCTCGCGGCCCATCCCCACCGCTTCGTCCCAGTTGCCCTGGACGGTCGCAATGCCCAGGTCCCGGACCGTGGCGATCACCTCGTTCGGATGAGGTCCGCGTCCCACGAGGTCGCCGGCGCACCAGATCGCGTCGCAGCCGATGGCGGCGATGTCGGCGAGCACGGCCCGCAGCGCGGGCAGGTTGCCGTGGACGTCTGTGATGACAGCGATTCGCATCGGCCGATTCTAGGCCGCCGCGCGGCCTGTGCGAACGCGTACCGGGGTGGGAGATCCGGCGGCAGCTCCGACTACGAACCTGCGGCCATGGCAAAGGGTGCCGCGACCACGCTCACCCGGCCGGCGACCGCGCGGGCCAGCTCGCGCATCGCCTGCGCGGCGCGCGAGGTGTCTGCCTCGGGGTGCTGGGTGGAGGTGACCGGCACGCCGGCGTCCCCGCCGCTGCGCACGCCGGGCTCGATCGGGATGCGGCCGAGCACATCGAGCTCCAGCTCGCGGGCGATCGTCTCGCCGCCGCCGGAGCCGAACAGATCGTGCTCCGTCCCGCAGTGGGGGCAGACGAAGCCGCTCATGTTCTCGACAACGCCCAGGATCCGGACGTTGACCTTGCTGAACATGCCGATCGCCTTGCGTGCGTCGGCCAGGGAGACTTCCTGCGGCGTGGTGACGATCACCGCGCCGGTGAGCGGGATCAGCTGGCTGATCGAGAGCGCGGCGTCGCCGGTCCCGGGCGGCAGGTCCACGACGAGGTAGTCGAGCTCCCCCCACTCGACGTCCCGCAGGAACTGCTGGATCGCCGAGTGGATCAGCGGGCCGCGCCAGATGACCGGGGCGTCCCCGGTCAGGAAGTACTGGATGCTCATCATCTGCACGCCGTGGCTGGTGACCGGGTTCACCCGGCCGCCGGTACCGGTGACGTGGGCACCCATGGTGCCCATCATGAGCGGCACGTTCGGGCCGGTGATGTCCGCATCCAGGAGCCCGACGCGGGCTCCGTCCCGCGCGAGGCTCACGGCGAGGTTGACGGCCACGGTGGTCTTGCCGACCCCGCCCTTCCCGGACGCGACCGCGATCGTGTTCTTCACTCCTGGGATCAGGTCCGCCGCCGGACCGCCGAACGAGCGCTTGACGTTGCTCGCCCAGTCGACCCGGACGGACTCGGCTCCCAGCGCCCGAAGCCCCTCGACGATCTCGTCCTCGATCGTGGCCTTCAGGGGGCAGGCGGGCGTGGTCAGCTCGATGGTCAGGGCAACGTCGGCACCGGTGATCTCCACGCCCTTCACCATGCCGAGCGACACGAGGTCGCGGTTGAGCTCCGGATCCTTGACGCGGGCCAGCGCCTCGGTGATCTTCTCGTTCGTCAGCTGATCAGGCATCGGTTGGTTCTCAGCGTCCTTTCGACGGTGACGGGCATCCTGCATTGGCAGCCCGAGGGTAACAGACCGCAGGCACCCATCGGTACATCATCTGTTGAGGATGCGGCCGCCCGTCGGGGGGCGTCGAACCTCGGGCGACCCGCAGGGCGGCTCGCGTTCAGGGAAGCCCGTCGAAGAGGTGGCTCTCGCGAGCCGGCGGCGCGCCGGCCGGCACCCGAAGGTTGCTCCTGGCGAGGCGGTACGACTCGCTCGACAGGAACGCCTCCCGCGTCGCCGCGGACCAGTCAGCGAAGGGTCCGGCCGATCCCGTCTGGGAGACGTGGCGCGCGATCGCCGCGCGCTTGAGCTCGGCGAGCTCACCGAGGTCGATGGTGAGCGTTTCGGCACCGTCCGGTGACCCGTAGCCGGGCGGCGGCGTGGGGGCCAGCGCGACCCGGCTCGCCGGCACCACCAGCTCGTACAGCTTCGCAGCCCGCCACGCGACCTGGTCCTCCTCGAGGTCGTCCTCGTAGGCGAGCGGCTCCCCCGCCCGCTCGAACGCCACGTTCACCGCCTTTGACAGGACCACGTGGTCGGGGTCGCCCGTCACGCCGTCAGGGCCGAAGCTGAGGATCACCTCGGGCCGATGCATGCGAATCGGCTCGACGATCCGGCCGACGAGCTCATCGAAATCCGCGCTTGAGAGCTGGCCCTCCGCGTAGTCGAGCGTTCGCACCACGCGCACGCCCAGCAGGCCCACCGAGCGCCGGAGCTCGTCCTCGCGCACCGTGTCGACGTTGCGCCAGACGACCGCATCGGACCTGGGGTCGCGGTTCTTCCCGCCCGGCGCCGGCGACTTGCGTGCCAGGCGCGGGTCGAACGTGCCGCGCGTGGCGCAGACCACCACGACGTAGGCTCCCTCGCCGGCGGCCTTCGCGATGGCTCCCCCGAATCCGAACGCCTCGTCGCCCGGGTGGGCGACCACCGCCATCAGGCTGCGGGCGGGATCTCGCTCGCGAACGGGGCGCCAGATGGACGACACGGGCGCGAGTCTAGCAGCCTAGACCTCGATCTCGACGGGCATCGCGGCACGGCCGTCACTGCCGTCGGGCGGCCTCCTGCGGCGCTCCACCGGCGGTGCCGGATCGAGGAAGCTGGCGCGGTCCGCCGTCTCCAGCGCGACCTGCACCTCCTCCATCGAGAGCATCTCGTTGCGCAGCACGAGCGAGATCTCGTCGCGGAGGTGCGAGCGAAGCATCTCGGGACCATCGGTCGAGAGGGCGAACGAGACCCGGTGCTCCTCGAGGGCCCGGAGGATGCGGCGCATCTCTGCCAGGTCGCGCACCACCCGCGTGTTCAGATTCGACGAAGGGCAGACCTCGAGCACCACCCCGCGCTCACGGAGGAGCCCCATCACCATCGGATCGTCCGCGGAACGGACCCCGTGCCCGATCCGCTCCGGGTTGAGCGCCTCCACGGCCTCGCGTACCTCGTCGGCCCCGCCGGTTTCGCCGGCGTGCACCGTCACGCCCAGGCCTGCCCGGCGACAGGCGTCGAAGATCTCCCGGTATTCGGCGAAGCGGAAGTCCGGCACCACGGGCCCGGCCATGTCCACGGCGATCACGCCCCGGTCGCGCCAGGCGATCGCCTTGGTGGCGATGATCTCGTTCAGCTCGCGGCTGAAGGCGCGGTCGAGGCAGAAGATGAGGCCCGCACGCACCTGGGGATACTCCAGCACGGCGCGGTCCATGCCGCGCACGGCCGCGGCGATGATGTGATCCAGGTCCTGTTCGCCGCCGCGGTTGCGCTTCATCGGGTTGAAGCGCAGCTCGAGGCGGGTGATGTTGTTCTTCCGGTAGGCCCCGCCGATCACCTCGTAGACGCTGCGCTCCACGGCAATGGGGCTGGACTGGATCAGCTCGGTCCAGTGGAAGAGGTCCAGGTAGGCCTGGAAGGAGCGCCGGCGGCGGGCCGTGATCAGGTCACGAAAGGCCCAGTAGTCCTTGGTCGGAAGGCGGATCCCCTGGGCGTGGGCGATCCCCCACATGATCGCCGGCGTCACCGCGGCGCCAAGGTGGACGTGCAGCTCCGTGAGAGGGGTCCGGCGGTCAAGCCTCGGTCGCGGCATGCTCCTCGTGTCGTGCGTTTCGCCGGAGTGTAGCAGCGGTGCGGCGCCCGACGGGCGACGGGCCGAGGCCCACGGCCCCTACGCTACAATCGCCTCCGGCATGGACATCAAGGCCTTCATCGAATGGACGAGCCACGACCTCGGATCGGCGGTCGCGACCATCTTCCCGTATCTCCTCGTCGGGCTCGTCGGGCTCTACGTCCTCTGGTTGGTGGTCGGGTACCTGCGGGTCTCGCAGGTGGGCATCGCGGCCGAGGCGCCCGCAGGACCGAGAGCCCTGCCCGCACCGTCCGGGCCCGGGGCCGCGACGGTCGTGCGTCCCCGCGGCATCCCCTACTGTCCCGTCGATCAGCTCCAGCTCTCACCCGGAGCCGGATACTGCACCCGCTGCGAGGGCGACCTGCTCGTCGACTGCGCCAACTGCGGCACCACCATCCGTGCCGCCGATCCGAGCTGCTTCCACTGCGGGACCCGCGCGACCCAGGCATCCGCCTGACTGATCCAGGGTCGATCCGCCGAAGTCATTTCCCCATCACCGACGCCGCATAGGCGCGGATGGCCGCGATGTACGGCTCCTGGATGTAGCCGCGGCCCTGCTCGATCCCCCAGAAGGTGGCGAACTGCGGTGGTGCCAGGACCTTCGTGACCAGCTTGGCATTGGCGGCCTCCTGCGCGACCTGCAGGAACGCGGCGATCTTGTCGAGCGGCATGTCGGTCTGCAGCGACTTCAGCGAGCCGAGCAGGTCGATCAGGTCGATGCCGGCGGTTGGATCGAGCATCCGGTGGATGACGGCGGCCACCAGGAGCTGCTGCCGGGCGTCACGGTCCCAGTCACTGGTGGTGTGGCGGCTGCGGGCGAATCCCAGCGCCTGGGTGCCGTTGAGGTGCTGCGGACCCGCCTTGATCGAGAAATGGATCGAGGGATCGATGATCGTCTTCGGCACGTTGACGTCGACACCGCCAATGGAGTCCACCAGCGCGCTGAAGTCGTTCATGCTGATCTCGACGTAATAGTCGATCGGCTGGTTCAGCGTGGCCGCAATGGCCTGCTTCATGACCTTCTCGCCGTCGAAGTACGCGATGGCGTTGATCTTCAGGCGCCAGGTCGCGCCGTTGCCCAGCGGGATGTCGACGATGTCGCGGGGGAACGAGATCAGCGAGACCTTCGATCGAGCGGCGTTCACGCTCATGACGATGATCGCGTCGGTCAGCTTGCCCAGCCCCTGCGCGACCCGGGAGGGAGTCGAGTCGTTGCCCAGGATGAGCACCGTCACCCGCCTGCCGGCGAACGGGTTCGGCGTGGGGCTGGGCGTCGGCGTGGGGCTCGGGGTTGGGGTCGGGGTCGGGGTCGGCGTGGGGCTCGGGGTCGGGGTCGGCATGGGTGTCGGGCTGGGCGTCGGCGTCGCCACGAGCGAGCAGGCGCCCAGGCTGATCACGACGGCTCCGATCAGGCAGAGGGCGCGAAATGACGGCCGGTGCCGCCGGGGTGGTTGCATCGGGCGGCATGATAGCGGTGCCGGGCTGCTAGGCTCGCGCTGTGCGAACCATCGAGGTCACGGTCGCGAGCGGCGAGCGGCCCTCGATCGTCGACCTGACTGATGCCTGCGCCGGCTTCCTGGCCGACGTCGCGGGTGGCGGGGACGGGATCCTCAACGTCTTCGTGCCCCACGCCACGGCCGGGGTGGTCGTGATGGAGCTCGGTGCGGGCAGTGACGCCGACCTGCTCGAGACGCTGTCCACCCTGCTGCCGCGCGACGACCGCTGGCGGCATCGCCACGGCCCGCGCGGCCACGGCGCCGACCACGTGCTGCCCATCATGGCCCCACCCTCGATCAGCCTGCCCGTGATCGGTGGGCGGCTGGCGCTGGGCACCTGGCAGTCGGTCGCGCTCGTGGACACCAACACCGAGAAGCGCTCTCGCAGCGTCCGGCTGTCGTTTCTCCCTGGCTGACCGTCAGGAACCGGCGAGCTGGGCGACCTGGGCGCGAACGGTTGCCGGGTCGTTGGTCGGCGCCTCGCACGCATAGCCACGGCAGACGTAGGCGGTCGCCCGCCCCCCGCGCGGCCGCTTCCCGGCGAGCACCGGCCACTCGTCCGGGGTGTCCCATGTGTCGCCGGCGGTCGGAGCGCTCACCACCACGAGATCCGGCGCATACGGCCCCAGCGCCGCGGATCGCAGGGCCTCGGCGCCCGGATCGTTGGGGCTCGCCCCCGCGATGACCGCGTCAATGGGGTCGCTGAGCGCCCGGTCAACCGCGCACAGCATCCGGCCGAAGAGCGTCGGCTGCCGCTCCAGGGCAGGTCCGACGGCGCGCAGGATGCTGCGCGCCCGCCGATCGTGGCTTGGATCGGCGGTGACGAGGGCCAGTCGCTGCAGCAGATCGGCCGCGACGGCGTTCCCGGAGGGCGTGGCGGCATCGACGAGTGAGCGCGGACGCGCGACGAGGACGTCGTGCTCCGCCGACGTGTCCCAGAAGGTCCCGGAGCCGGCGTCCCAGAAGTCGGCCACGGCCCGCTCCACGAGCGATTGCGCGAGCAGCAGGTCGTCGACCCGTCCGCTCGCGGCATGGGCGGCCAGCAGCCCGTCTGCCAGGCAGACGTAGTCCTCCAGGAAGCCTGGCGTGTGGCCGCGCCCGTCCCGGGCCGTGCGCCAGACTCCGCCGTCGGCGCGCACGAGGACGGTGCGGATGAAGGCGACCAGCCGATCGGCGGCTGCCAGCAGCTCCGGGCGTCCGAGCGCGGCGCCGGCCTCGGCGAGCGAGCGCAGCAGCAGGCCGTTCCAGGCGGCGAGCTGCTTGCCGTCGCGTGCGGGCCGGACACGCTCCTCGCGCGCCCGGGCCAGCGAGGCACGCGCGCGCGCGAGCAGCGCCGCCGGCGGCAGCTCGGCTCCGGCGCTGAGGATCGAGCGTCCCTCCCAGTTGCCCTGCGGGGTCACGCCCCAGTGGGCGGCCACCGCATCCACCTCCCCGGCGCCAAGACCGTCCGCGGCCAGGACGGATCTGAGCTCTGCATCGGTCCAGGTGTAGAAGCGCCCCTCCTCGCCTTCCGAGTCCGCGTCGAGCGCGGAGGCATAGCCCCCGTCGGGGGTCTCCAGCTCGCGGACCACGAAGGCGAGGGTCGATTCGACCACCGCCCTGTACTGCTCCTGGCCGGTGGCACGCCAGGCCTCGAGGTAGGCATGCGCCAGGAGCGCGTTGTCGTAGAGCATCTTCTCGAAGTGCGGCACCAGCCAGCGCGCATCGGTGCTGTAGCGGGCAAAGCCACCGCCCACCTGGTCGCAGATGCCGCCGTGGGCCATGGCATCCAGGGTCGTGGTGACCATCGCCAGGGTTGCCGGATCGTGCGAGCGACGCCAGGCCCGCAGCAGGAACTCAAGCACCATCGGGGCCGGGAACTTGGGCGCCGGGCCGAACCCGCCGAATCGCGGGTCGAAGGTGGCGGCCAGGTGCCGGACGGCACCCTCCACGATCGTGGTCCCCGGGTCATGGTCCCCCGGCGGCACCGCGAGCTGCTCCCGGAGGTGCGCGGACAGCCGGCTGCCCTGCGCCGTCACCTCCCCCCGGCGGGTTCGGTACGCTTCTGCCACCGCGGAGAGCACCCGGCGAAACCCGGGCATCCCGTGCGCGTCCTCCGGTGGGAAGTAGGTCCCGCCGAAGAACGGGTCGAGATCGGGCGTCAGGAAGACCGACATCGGCCAGCCGCCGGAGCCGGTCATCGCCTGCACCGCGGCCATGTAGATCTCGTCGATGTCGGGGCGCTCCTCGCGATCGACCTTGATCGAGACGAACTCACGGTTGAGAAGCGCGGCCGTCTCGGCGTCGGTGAACGACTCGCGCTCCATGACGTGGCACCAGTGGCAGGCCGCGTACCCGACGGAGAGGAAGATCGGGCGGTCCTGTTTCCGGGCGTGCTCGAGCGCCTCGGGGCCCCACGGGTACCAGTCGACCGGGTTGTGCGCGTGTTGGAGGAGGTACGGGCTCGTCTCACCGGCGAGCCTGTTGGCGGGGATCTCCTCGGCCGGGCCTGGACTGCGCATGCAGCAAAGTGTGGCAAACCCGTGCCCGCGGGTCGACCCCCGCCCCGGAGCTCAACCCCCCGGCATGGTCCTCGACGACGCCTGGAACGCCGTGGCGCCGAGCGACGACGGCTGTCCCGGCCCGTTGCAGGGTGGAACGAGGATCCCGCCCGTGGCAGGCGTCAGCGGGACGTCGGTGCTGTCCCCGGGCAGGCGGAGGGTCATGGAGAGCGGTGATCTCGGCGTCGACTGGCACCAGTTGCTCCAGTGGATGCCCATCTCGATCACGACCCTGGACATCACCACGACGGTGGTCCGGGGAGCGGTCGCCGTCGCCACCACGTTCCCGTTGGCGTCCCGCAGCTCCAGCGTCGCGCTTCCGTCGATCGTGCAGCGGTTCAGCGAGGTGACGCCGCGGGCCAGCACCGTGGTCCCGGTCGAGCCGGCGGCGCCACCCCAGGCATCGGTCGACCACGCGAGGTCCGCGGCACGGCAGGCCGACGTCGCCGCGGCGCTCGGTGGAGTCGTCGGGGTGGCCGCAACGGTTGCCACCTGCGACGACGCAGCGGTCGACGCGGGGGCCGACACGGCGGCCGACGGCGAGGGCCCTCCCGTGCCCGCACCGGCCGGGCTCCCCCCGCCACGCACCAGCATCACGGCCACCGCCGTCCCGGCCACCACGGCGGCCGACAGCGCCGCCAGGCGACCGATCCGCAGCAGCGTCCGCCCCCCACCCTCGAGTCCTCGGTGCGCCCGGTCAAGGGCCGCAGGCAACCGCCGCGGCAGGTAGCCCTCCTCGCGGGGTCCTGACACCCGGAGCAGGTCTTCGAGACGATCGTGGTCATTCATCGGAATCCCTCCTCGCCGAGCTCGTCCCGCAGGGTGTCGAGAGCCCGACTCACGTGGCTTCGGGCCGACACGGGGGCGATGCCCAGCACGGCGCCGATCTCCCCGTAGGGGAGGTCGGCTCGATAGCGCAGGTAGACGGCGAGCCGCTGCCGCTCCGGCAGGCGCTCGACCGCGTCCCACACCGCGATCGCGGCGTCGCGGTCGACCCGGGTCGTCTCCGGCCCGGGGGCCAGCCGCGCGGCGAGCCCCTGGACTCGCCGGCGCCAGCGATGCTGGTCCATGCAGATCCGGTAGAGCGTCCGGAAGAGCCACGGCTCGGGACTGCTCACCGTCGCGCCGGCGTCCAGGGCCGCCCACAGGCGAAGGAGCGCTTCCTGCGTCGCGTCGCTCGCCTCCTCCGGTGCAAGACCAAGGTGGCGCGCGAAGCCGTACATCTCGGCACCCCGCCGCTCATGCAGGTCGGCGACGGTCGCACGATCGGCGTCCGTCGTCGCCTCGGCCCGTCTCGGGAGCTCGGCGCGCAGGGTCTCGGGTGTGGTCATCACATGGGCATCGACGCCCGGGCGGAACGAAACGTTGAACGATCCGCCGCCAGGGCCGCGCTACAGCCCGATGCCCGCCTCCTTCTCGGCGCTCACCGCCTCCGCGACCAGGAACTGCTGCTGGTAGAGGCGGGCGTAGAGGCCCTCGTGGTGCAGCAGCTCGGCATGGGTTCCCCGCTCCACGATCCGTCCGCGCTCGAAGACGCAGATGAGGTCGGCACGGAGGATCGTGGAGAGCCGATGTGCGATGGCGATGGTGGTGCGGCCCTCCATCAGGCGCGCCAGGGCGCCCTGGATCAGGCGCTCGCTGACCGTGTCGAGGGCCGAGGTCGCCTCGTCGAGGATCAGGATGCGCGGATTCTTGAGGAGGACGCGGGCGATGGCGATTCGCTGCTTCTCTCCGCCGGACAGCTTGTAGCCGCGCTCACCGACGACCGTCTCGTATCCGTCGGGCAGCTCGAGCACCCGGTCATGGATCGCGGCAGCGCGGGCCGCCGCCTCGATCTCCGCCATCGTCGCGTCGGGCCGGGCGTAGCGCAGGTTCTCCAGGACCGTGTTGTGGAAGAGGTACGTCTCCTGGGTGACGACGCCGACCTCCCGGCCGAGCGACTCCAGCCGGATTCCACGCACGTCGATGCCGTCGATCAGGACGGCGCCGGCGGTGACGTCGTAGAGGCGCGGGATCAGGTACGTCGTCGTGGTCTTGCCGGCCCCCGAGGGGCCCACCAGGGCGACCAGCTGGCCGGGGGCCGCGGTGAACTCGATCTCGTCGAGCTCGAACGGGCGGATCGCCACCTCCGTGCGGTCGCCCCCGGCCGCCGCGGCGCGAGCCGCCAGCTGCGTGGCGCTGGCCGGATAGCTGAAGCGGACCCGATCGAAGCGGACCGCGCCACGGAGCGTGCCGGGCTCGAGGGTCACCGCCCCCGGCGCATCGGTGATCTCGTGCGGCATCTCGAGGTACTCGAAGATCCGGTCGAAGAGCGCCAGCGCACCCTGGATCTCGATCTGGACGTTCAGCATCTGGCCCAGGGGGAAGAAGATCCGGCTCTGGAGCGTGGTGAAGGCCACGATGGTGCCGATGCTGATGCGCGTGTCGCCACCGATGATCAGCGTGCCGGCCAGCATGTAGACGAGGGCCGGCATGATCGAGAAGAACGTCCCGATCAGGGCGAAGAACCAGCGGCCGAGCATCTGCTGCCGGATCTGGAGCCCCGACAGCCGAGCCGACTCCGCGGTGAAGCGGTCGATGGAGGTCCGCTGCTGGCCGAATGTCTTCGAGAGCAGGATCCCCGAGACGGAGAGCGACTCCTCGGTGATGGCGCTCACCTCGGCAAGCGACTCCTGGGTCAGGGTCGACAGCCGCCGGCGGACCCTGCCGACCCGGTACGTGATGAAGGCGAACACCGGCAGCATTCCCATCGAGAGGGCGGTGAGCCGCCAGTCCAGGACGAGCATGGCGATCACCGTGCTGACCACCGTCGCCAGGTTCGCGAGCAGCCCCGAGGCCGTGTCGGTCAGCACCGACTGCACGCCGTTCACGTCGTTGCCGATGCGGCTCTGGATCTCGCCGGTGCGCGTCTCGGTGAAGAACCGGAGCGGCATCCACTGCAGGTGGCTGTAGAGCGCCACCCGCAGGTCGTTCATGACGCTCTGCCCAACGTAGTTCGAGAGGAACGACTGCCCGACGCCGATGAGGCTGGAGATGACCGGCAGGACGATCATCAGGCCGGTCTCCAGGTAGAGCACGCCAAGGTCGCGCGGCCCGGTGAGGTCGTCGATGACGAGCTTGAGCAGGATCGGGTTGATGACGCCGATGCCGCTCGTCACGAGGATCGCGATCGCGATCACCGCCAGCCGGCCGCGGTACGGCGCGAAGAACCCCACGATACGGGCCAGGGTCCGCCGACCGCTCCCCGGCCGTCGCTGGAGGTTGGGTTCCGGGCCGCCCCAGTGCCCCCGGCGGCCGCGCGTCATCGCGACACCATCGGCTCAGGCGAGCAGGATCGAGAGGAATGCCTGGGCAGCCTCCAGCCCGACCTCGGCCCCCGCCTCGCGGACCCGATCCCGCACCCGCTGCTCGGTCGCGTCCCAGTCGGGAAGCTGGCTCGCGTGGCAGCGCAGCGCTCGGAGCGCGACGTCGAGCCGGTCGGCGACGTCAACCCACAGGTTCGGGTGGTCCGCCCCCGTGATGAGCACCTGGCGGACCTTCCACGGCTCGAGGCCCTCGTCCAGCAGCTCGGGGAAGTTCAGCCGGTCGCGGGCCGCGGGGTACACGGCGGCCATCGTCGCCTCCCCCGTCGCCAGGTGGTCGGGGTGCGCCATGAACGGGTTGCCGTCGACGCGGCGCTGGGGGTTCTGGGCAATCACCAGGTCCGGGCGGTACCGGCGGATCTGACGGACGATGTCGCGCCGGAGGTCGAGCGACGGGGTCAGGTAGCCGTCCGGGTAGCCGAAATGCACGATCTCGCGGACGCCGAGCACGTCGGCGGCCGCGCGCTGCTCGGCGATCCGGGTGGCGGCGAGCATCGCGGGAGTGACCGCGGGATCGTCGGTGCCCTTGCTGCCGTCCGTCGTGACGACGTAGTCGACGCGGGCCCCGAGTCCCACGAGGTGCGCGATCGTGGCGGCTGCTCCGAACTCGGCATCGTCGGGATGGCTGAAGATGGCGAGCACGCGCTCGATGGGCTCGATCAGTGTCTGGCGCTCGGACTCGGTCATGTGGTTGCGCATGGTATCGCGATCCACGCGGGCGAGCGCACCCGGAGCCTTCGCAGCGTTGACCGTCGTCCGGGCGCGCCGCATACTACCCCCGGGTATGCAACCAGCCGATGAGCGAGCGCTCCACTTCCGCCACAGCTACACGAAGGACCGCCGCGACCTCCTGAACCGCCTCAAGCGGATCGAGGGCCAGGTCCGCGGCATCCGCCGCCTGGTCGAGGGTGAGGCGTACTGCCTGGACATCCTCCAGCAGGTCGAGGCAATGACGGCGGCCGCCGACCAGGTCGGGCTCCTGCTGCTCGAGGACCACATCGACGGCTGTCTCGCCCACGCGGTCGCCACGGGGGAGGGGGAGCCCTACCTCAAGGAGGTCATGGCCGTCGTGCGGCGTGCCATGGGACGGCGGCCGGGTCGCCGCGCGTCGGGTCGGGCAAGAGGAGGGGAAACTGATGGGAGTGCCGCAGGGGGGAACCACGGCACTCCCACGGCAGTGTAGGCATTCTGGCGCTCGGCTGCCTACTCCCCGAACATCGTCAGCTGTTCGCCGCCCCGCTCGATGAGCGGATCGAGCCCCAGGACCGGCTCCAGCCAGTCGAGGGAGGCCCCTTCCCGGGCGAACAGGGTTCGCAGATGCTGCCACTTGAGGAAGTGCCAGTTCTGCCGCTCGATCTCGCTCCGCAGCCACGGGGACCGCTCGAGCTTGAGCCGCACCAGCTCGCTGCGCTCTGCGGGAAACAGGAGAATCCGGGCCTGCTGGTCCGTTGGCGGGATGGCCCGGCCCCGCTGCAGCACCGCCTCGCCGAGCATGGCGGTCCATTCGACCTCCAGGAGGAACGCGAACCGGTTGCGGATGTACCAGAGGGCGTCGACGGCGCCAAGCTGCTCCGCCGGGGCGTGGACGATCAACGGCAGGTAGGCGCGTCGTTCGTCCTCCGCCAGCCAGTCGCCCAGGGTTCGGCCGTCCAGCTGCTTTCCCTGCTCACGGCGGCTGATCCACACCCGCAACCCCAGCCGATGGCCGTAGTCGGCAAGGAGCGCGAGGATCGCGGTGTGGTCCGCGAACCGCGAGCCGAGGTCGTCCTCCGTCCGTAGCTGGCCCTGCTCCCCCGTCCGCGCATACGCCGCCAGGCATGCCCTCACCAACTCCTCGTCCGGAGCCTGCAGGCCCGGGAAGAGCCGGTAGATGCGCTCGAGGAATCCGGCCTCGTCGAGCCGCCCCGCCGTCGAGAGGATGGAGTACGTCGCCCACTCCACGCGGTCGGCGAGCGGCTGCTCGGCGATCTCGGGGTCGCGCAGCCACCACGACGGGCGATCGGGCTCGCCGAGCCTGACCAGCTCGGGATGGTCGTCACGCCAGAGCTCTTCCCGGAGCAGCGACGCGAGCAGCGTGCTGCCGCGGCTCGAGGTGTCGGCCCGTTCGTCGGCCTGGCCGTCCTCGCCGGCCTCCGGTGAGGCGTCCGCATCTCCCTCCGCATCGGCACCGGGCAGTGCGGCGGCGCGCGTGCGGGCCACCCGGCCCAGGAGGCCCGACCGCTGAAGCTCCAGGAGCACCGCGGCGGCGACCCGCGTGAGCCCGGCCGGTTCGCCGCGGTCTCTCAGCAGGCCGACCACGGCCCGCGACACGCTGGAAGCCAGCTCCGGGTACGTCAGGTGACCGTGCTCCGCACCAA
Organism: uncultured Steroidobacteraceae bacterium; assembly: GCA_964452225.1. Taxonomy (GTDB): domain Bacteria; phylum Chloroflexota; class Limnocylindria; order QHBO01; family QHBO01; genus CAVXEH01. Next base: position 30,852 of record CAYVLM010000001.1, read on the forward strand.
GCTGGAGGGGACGAGCGCCGACGGCCGACCGCAGCCGGTCCTCTGCCGACGGCTTGCGGAAGTGAAGGGCAACGCCGTCACCGGACCGGCGTGACTCGCGGTGCACGAGTCCGGCCAGGTCGAGGCCGGCGGCCGCACCGGCGACGGCGACGGCGAGCATCCGGTCGGGGTCGTCACCATCAAGGAGCACGTTGAACCAGCCGCCCGGGCGCAGCGCGCCGGCCGCGGATGCCATCGCGTGGCGCAGGGCCGTCGCCTCGGCCAGATCGATCGCCGCGGCAGCGGTGCCGAAGAGCGGCTCCAGGCGGAGCGTCTCCGCGGCCTCACGACCGATGAGCCACGCCGTGGCCAGATACTCGAAGCTCAGCTCGTCCACCGACGCCGGAGGTGGCGGAGTCCCCAGCACAAGGTCGATTCCCTCCGTCGGAAGGTACTGGCCGGCCACGGCGGGCCTGGTGCGGACCCACAGCACGTTGGCGGCCCCGATGCCGCCGAGATCGTCGAAGTCCGTGGCGAAGCGGGCGCCCCGTCGCTCGCGCCCCAGCGCCGCTATCGCCGTCCGCACGTCGCGGAAGGACGCCTCGAAGAGGCGCCAGACGTTCACCTCTCGCTGGTGTCGCGACGCGGGCTGGCGAACATGCCCGGCGGTGATGCGCAGCGACGCGACCCGGCCGGGATATCCGTTCAGGCGGCTCGCGGGCAGCAGGCAGGCCGCGAGGGCAAGGCGGAAGATGGCCGACAGCGCCGGTTCGCGCATCTCCGCCTCGATCTTGGCGGCGATCGTCTGCAGCGCGTAGAGGTTGCGCGGGGTGTAGAGGGCGAGAACCTCGTCCACGAGGTCCCGACGACCGTCGAGCACCGGGAATCGCTCGCGAAGCTGCTGGACGTGCGGCCCCTCTCTCACCTCGGCGACGGCCTGCGGGGACGGCGGGTCGGGATGCACGGTCGACTGGAACCGGCGGGCATCCAGGTTGGTGGGAGGATCCGGGCTCACCGGCGGCGGAGGCGGCGGCCCGCCGGGCTCGCCGAGAGGCGGCTCACCCTCGTAGCCGGATGGTCCTCCCGTCAGCCCGACTGGCGCGGGCGGGAGCTCCTCGTCGCCTTCCGTCGCGTCGGACGGTGGCTCGGCCTCGGCGGCCGGCGACGCGTCGATGCCCAGCTTGGCGAGGTCCGATGCCTCGATCGGCGCGACGCGCTCCGCAGGCCCCCCGACGCTGATGTCACAGCTCGGGCAGCGGTAGACCTTCCTTCCCGGAGCGTCGCCGTCGCGGGGCCAGATGAACTGCTCGCCGACGACGGGACGGCGGCACGCCGCACAGCGGGTCGCGTAGAGCTCCTCGATGTGCTGGCGCAGCGGGACGTCCACTCGCTTGGAGCCTGCCAGCTGGGTGAAGGCAGCATCCAGGACCGACGCGTCGGGCGCGAGGAGGAACGCCTGTGCCGCCAGCTGAGCGAAGGGGCTCGGATCGGCGGCGATGGCCCGCATCCCGTTCGCGACGGCGCGGCGCGCAGTCCAGCCGGTGCCGGCCCATGGATCGAGAACGGTGTCCCCCGGCGAGGCGAAGGCGGTGAGCTCCGCATCGAGCAGGTTGTCCGCGGGCGACGGGAAGTACCGCTCCAGGAGCGCGAGGCCGGGGAGACGTCGGGGAAGGACGACGTGGTCCAGGCTCCTCCGTTCGGCGGCCTCGCTCATCGGCTCCTACGGTTCTTCGAGCAGCTCTTCCTCGAGCTCGGGCTCGGCAGAGTATTCGGGGAGGCTGGTGTCGAGCTCCTCGACCTCCTCCGTCTCCTCCTCGAGCTCCTCGCTCTCCTCCTCGTCATCGTACCGGAGCGGCGACCCCTTGAGGTACGGTCTGACGTCACTCGGGCGGCCGCTCGTGTTCCCCGGGAACGAGACCTTGCCGAAGTTGGCGGGGTGCGCGAAGGTCTCGCGGACCATCACCCGGATCTCGTCGCGGGCGACGATCGTGATGGCCGCCTCGTACCGGTTGCCCCCGGCCATCAGCTTCACCAGCCGCGCACCGATGCGGGGCTCGACCTGGCCGATCTCGTCGTCGCGAACGAAGGCCATCAGGTGATCCCCGTCCGGCTTCAGCGCAACCTGGTCGCCCGGGGAGAGCGACGCCAGGCTATCCCGGCCGGCCAGGTTGATGAGGCGCGCATGGCCGGTCTTGCCCATCTCCTCGATGAAGAGGGCGGCCGGCGCCTTCTCGGGCTTGCCGTCACTCGCCGCTGCCGCGCGGGCGGCCTTCTGGGTGCCGGAGAGGAGTCGAAGGCGCTCCACGTTGCGCTCCGCGATCCGGTTGGTCGCGTCGCGCGCCAGCGCCTGCTCGTAGGCCTCGAGCGCCTCCCCGTGACGGCCGAGCTCGGCGAGAGCCTTACCGAGGCGGTTGTACGCATCGGTGTCCGGCCCGAGCTCGAGGAGCTCGCGGTTGGCCGTGACCGCGCTGTCCCAGTCGCCGCGCGTCGCCAGATCGATCGCCCGGTCTGCAAGCTGACGCCGCTGACGGTTGGCGGCGTCCATCTCCCCAATGGTCATCGTCTGCTCCCGTCTCGGGGTCGTCTCACGAGGTAACCAAATGCCCTCGGCACGGGCGCCCCGGCCAAAGGCGCCTTGTTGTATCACCGCCCTCGTGGCCTGTCAACGCGTGCCGACTTCAACGGTCAGGGGCGATACATGAGGAGCGCCACCAGAAGCCCGAGCACCGCGAGGCTCCCGAACTCGACGACCACGGCCCGCGCGCTGGCGCCACGATCCAGCGCCTCGGCGGCACCCCCCCACGCGTAGAAGGCCAGGGCCAGGATCGCCGGTCCCACCAGACCGGGCAACGCCAGCAGGTCCAGGGCGAGGGCCACCTGGCCGATGGCGAGCGCGTGAAGCAGCGACTGGCCCACCGCGTGGACTCCGCCCCGGCCGCGCAGCTCCGCAGAGCGCAAAGCCGCGAGGAACGACACGAGCACCACCAGGAGCATCGGCGGCGGCCATCCATTGTTGCCGAAGACCGCGTCGACACCCGCCGCCATGGCGAAGACGACGGCGGTGAGCACCAGGTCCAGCAGGGTCCGCTCGAGCGCGACCGGTTCGCCACGGATCTCGAGGACCAGCGCCCCCCACAGGAGCACGGCCAGCGGAGGCACCCCGAGGAGGCTCGCGCCGCCGGGCACCAACCGGCCCACCAGCGTGGCCGCGACGCCCGCGATCGCGAGCGTCGTGTAGCGGGCAAGGCCGAGCCCGGGCTTGGCCGGACCAATGAGCGCCACGGCGCCGAGCCCCCCGACGCCGAGCTCCACCGCGATCGCGATGGCCAGGCCCAGCGGACCGGAAAGCCATCCTGCCGCCGCGACCACCGCGAGCAGGATCGCAAGCGGAATGCTCCATGGGTTGGCGACGTGCAGCCGGCTGGCGGGTGCACGGCCGATCGATCGAAGGCGGAGGATCATCGGCGGTCCAGGAGGCCCGCGGCGTCGCGCGTGTTCGCCACGTCATCGGCCGTGAGCCACGCACGACGCGCCATGGAGACCGCGTAGTCGAGCTGGGCGAGCTCCTCGGTTCGGTGGGCGTCACTGGCCACCACGAGCCTGGCGCCCGCCCGCGCGGCCGCGCGGGCAAGGTGATCGTCGAGATCAAGTCGCGGGCTGCCGTTCATCTCGAGGAGAGTACCTGTTCGGGCGGCGGCCGCGAAGACCGTCGGCCAGTCCAGCGTCAGCGGGTCCCGCCGGTTCACGATCCGACCGGTGGGGTGGGCGACGACGTCGACGTGCGGGTTCTCGATCGCGGCCAGCGCCCGGCGGGTCAGCTGCTCCGTCGGCTGTCCGCGGCCGGTGTGGATGCTGGCCACCACCCAGTCGAAGCGCGCAAGCAGCTCGTCGGGATAGTCCAGGCTGGCGTCGGCACGGATCTCCATCTCCGTCCCGTGCAGGATGCGAAACGGCGCCAGGGCCGCGTTGAGGCGCGCGATCTCCATCCGCTGCTCCTCGACCCGCTCGGGCGACAGACCGCGCGCGATGCCCAGCGACGGCGAGTGGTCGGTGAGGACCAGGTATTCGCGGCCGCGGGACCTGGCCGCGCGGGCCATCGCCTCGATCGAGTCCACGCCGTCCGACCAGTCGGAGTGGACATGGGTGTCGCCCCGCACCTGGTCGGGACGCAGCAGATCAGGCAGCGCTCCGGCCGCAGCCGCCTCGATCTCGCCGTCGTCCTCGCGCAGCTCCGGGGGAATCCATGCCAGCCCGAGCCGCTCGTACACCTCCGCCTCCTCCGCGGCCAGGAGCAGCTCGCCGGTCTCCATGACCCGGAATCCCTTCTCGCTGAGCGAGAGGCCGATGTCGAGCGCGCGTCCGCGAAGGGCCACGTTGTGGGCTGCGCTGCCCGTGAAGTGCACGAGATGCGTCCCCCACGCGGCCGGGCGACAGAGCATGAGGTCCACCTGGGGGCCGTCGCGGAGGACGATGCTCGACTTGTCGCTCCCGGCGCTCAGCACGCGATTCACCTGCGGCAGACGCGTCAGCCGCTCGACCAGCGCTCCGGGTTCGGTCGCGGCGGCGAGCAGATCCAGGTCGCCGATGGTGGCCCGCCGGCGTCGCAGGGAGCCTGCCGCCTCGATGCGCTGTACGCCGCGGACCCTGCGGAGCTGCTCCAGAAGGCCCGCCACGAGCGCGTCGGCGTCGTGCAGCAGGAGGCGAGCGCTGCGCTGCTCGATGCGGGCAATGCCCGCCAGGATGTTCTCCTCGGTCCGCGACGAGAGGCCCTTGAGCCCGCGAAGGCGACCGTCAGAGGCGGCGGCGCGCAGCTCCTCGACGGACGCGATCCCCAGCTCGCCGTGCAGGAGCTTCACGGTGCGCGGCCCGACGCCCGGGATGCGCAGCATGTCGAGCAGGCCGGACGGAACCTGGGCCTGCAGCCGCTCGTGGTACTCGAGGCGTCCGGTGCGCGCGAGCTCCGACAGCTTGGACGAGAGGGCGGCCCCGGCTCCGGGGATCCGCGGCGGGTCGCCCGCCCGGTACCGGGCCGCGACATCCTCGGGCCAGCGCTCGACGGCATCGGCGACGCGACGGTAGGCCACGGCCTTGTAGACGACCTCGCCGGTGATCTCGAGCATGTCCGCGATCTCGTTGAAGATCCGGGCCAGCTCGCCGTTGCTGATGACGGGGTTCGCGGAACCCGGTGCGCTGCGGGGGCGGGGCATCGGCGGCCATTCTACGCATGGACACGGTGGAGGCCCGCCCCTCCACTCGGAGAGAGACGGGCCTCGCGCGCGGGACGGGCGTCAGCGTGAGCGGCGAAGTCGCGGGAGGGCCAGGTGCAGGACCCGGTTGCGGCGGCGGATGCCGGTGTCGCGGAACCGGGGCTCCTTGGCCTCATCGCCCAGCTCGAGCTGATGGAGTCCGCCGCCGATTCCGTAGTAGACGGACGAGCTCTTGTACATTGGTGCTTCCTGACTCTTTCGTGAGCCGGCGTCCCCGGGACGCCGGAATGGTGCGTGCTTCAGATGGATCGGACCGGCCGGTCCTGGATCATTGGGCGAGAGTCGGCTCCCGCACGAACCGCTGCCAGGTCCAACGTGACCAGCAGCAGCAGGATGACGAGCAGTGCCATTGGTGACTCCGATGTGACTCCGATCCCGGTTGTGTAACTGGTTATGGCTTACTTGGTGGTTACAGCGTGACTATAGCCGAGGGGCTGTAACTTGTCAACAGCCGTATACTGGTTACAGCAATGACTGTGAGCGTCGATCCCACCCCCGAGCCCGAGCGGGCATCCGACCTGTTCGTCGACTTCGCGAACACGCTCTCCTTCGATCACGGTGAGCCGATCGAGGGGCTGCCGGACACGGATGCGCTCCTCACCTGGCTCCGGCAGCACGAGCTGCTCAGCGACCGCGCACGGGCAGCAGAGGCGCATCGGCTGGCGCACAGTCCGGCGGAGGCCGCCCGACGCATGGAGCGCTTCCGTTACCTTCGCAGCCTCCTCCAGGAGATGGCAGGGCGCCTGGGGCGCGGCGATCTCCCGACGCGGGAGGAGCTCCGCCGGCTGAACCACATCCTCAAGCACGGCCTGCACTACCACCAGCTGGAGGCCGAGGCGGACGGCGCCCGCTACTCCCTGGCGCAGGTCGGGGACCGTCTTGACCAGGCACGCGCCGCCATCGCCGGCTCGTTCGCCTACTTCCTGGCGGAGGGCGATCCGTCACGGCTGCGGGTCTGCGCCAACGACGGCTGCCGGGAGGTCTTCGTCGACCGCTCCCCCACCGGGCGCCGGCGCTGGTGCACGATGCGTGTCTGCGGCAACCAGGCGAAGGTGGCCCGCCACCGGGCCCGGCAGCGTTCGCATCTTCCGGTGGAGGCCGGGGCCGACTAGAATATCCGCGGCTCGACGGCATCCGCCATCGGCCGATCAAGCCCGCAACGAGGCCGCAGCACAGCACCCGTGGACGCCGGTTCCTGTAGACCCGAACCACGCGCGCGCTCCGGACGCCCGGATCGCAGCAGGATGAGCGCCTAGCGACGACGCTGACGCGACCGTCCTCGCGATCCCGACCACCCGCGCGCGCCACCGCAGCAGACGCGACAGCGAGGTGGTCGTTCCATGCTCTTCCTGAGCCAGCTCATCGGCAAGCCGGTCCTGGACCGGGTCGGCGAGCCCTTCGGCAGGGTCCGCGACCTGATCGTGGCCCTCGGTGAGCAGTACCCGCCGGTCACGGGCCTCGTGGTGCGCGTCACGGGCGGACGGGAGATCTTCCTGCCCTGGAGCGACGTTGAGGAGATCGACCGGGCCGGCGCCCGACTCCACACCTCGAGCATCGACATCACCAGCTTTCGCCAGCGCCCGAACGAGATCCGCCTCTGGCTCGACCTGCAGGACAAGCAGATCGTGGACGTCGAGGGGCGCAAGATCGTGCGCGTCAACGATATCCAGCTGGCGCCGGTCCGCGGGCGCCTGCGCCTGATGGCGGTCGACGTCGGGCTGGCGGGCATCCTCCGCCGGCTGGGACTCTCTGGCCCCGGAGAGCGGCTGGCACGTGCCCTCCGGCTTCCGATCGAGAACTACATCGAGTGGGAGGACGTCGATCCGGTCGAGTCAAGCGTCAGCTCGCTGAAGCTGCGCGTGCCGCACCAGGCGCTCGCCACCCTGCACCCGGCCGACGTGGCGCACATCGTGGAGCAGCTGGCGCCGCGCGATCGGACCGGGATCCTGGCTTCCCTCGACGACGAGCGAGCAGCGGACGTCATCGAGGAGCTCTCAGCGGAGGACCAGGTGGACGTGCTCGAGGCGCTGCCGCCGGAGACTGCCGCCGACATCCTCGAGGAGATGGGTCCCGATGACGCCGCCGACCTGCTCGCCGACCTCTCCGAGGAGCGTCAGCGTGAGCTCCTGGGGCTCATGGAGCCGGACGAGGCCAACGAGGTCCGCGAGCTGCTCACCTACGGCGAGGAGACGGCCGGCGGCCTGATGACCACCGACTTCATCACCGTGGGCCGGGACGAGACCGCGCAGCAGATCATCGACCGTCTTCGGGAGCTTCGCCCGGATGCGGACCAGGCCTACTACCTGTACGTCACCGATGCCGACGGCATCCTGGTCGGCACCATCACCCTGCGCGGGCTGATCATCGCCGACCCAGAGACCTCCATCGCCGACTTCACGCGTCCCGATCCGATCTCGGTCACGGTCGAGACCGATGCCGACGAGGTCGCCCGGGCCATCGCACGCTACAACCTCCTCGCGCTGCCGGTCGTCGACGACGAGGGCCATCTCCAGGGCGTGGTCACCGTTGACGACGCCATGGAGCGCGCGCTGGGCGAGGAGTGGCGCAAGCGCCTTCCCGAGCTCTTCGAACCGGTCGAGGAGAAGTGACCCGGCTCGCCGTTCCTCGCCCGATCAGGCGCGCGCAGCGATCGCTCCGCGATCGGCTGCCGAACTTCCGCACCCATCGCACCGGCATCCTCGCCTTCCTCGGGGTCATGGGGCCGGGCCTCATCGCGGGCCTGGCCGGCAACGACGCCGGCGGGATCTTCACCTACTCGGTGCTCGGCGCCCAGACCGGGCTGCAGCTCCTGTGGATCCTGCCGATCACGACGGTGATGCTGATCATCGTCCTCGAGATGGCGGCGCGCATGGGCGCCGTCTCGGGACAGGGGCTCGGCGACCTGATCCGCGACGACTTCGGCATCCGTTGGACCCTCTTCGCCATGGTCGTCCTGCTCATCGCCAACGGCTCGAACATCGCCGCCGAGTTCGCCGGCGCGGCGGCAGCGCTCGAGATCTTCGCCGTTCCCCGCTGGATCGTGGTTCCCGTCGTGGCGGCCGGCATCTGGGCCCTCGTCGTGTTCGCGAGCTACCGGGTCGTCGAGCGTGTCTTCCTGTCGGTCGCGGTCGTCTTCATCGCCTATGTGGTCAGCGCCTTCGTGGCCGGCCCGGACTGGGGACGGGTCGGGAGCGCACTGGTGACGCCCCAGGTCAGCTTCGAGCCGAGCACGCTGCTGCTGATGGTGGCCACCGTGGGGACCACCGTGACCCCGTACATGTTCTTCTACCTGCAGTCATCGGTCGCAGACAAGGGGCTCGGCCCGGAGGAGCTCAACCTCGAGCGCGCCGACGCGATCCTGGGCGGGATCTGGACCAACGTGATCGCCCTGTTCATCGTGGTCGTCACCGCCGTCACCCTCTTCGGCCGCGGAATCGAGCTGCGCGACGCCGCCGATGCCGCCCAGGCGCTGGCCCCGGTCGCCGGCCGTTTCGCGGAGGCGCTCTTCGCCTTCGGCCTCTTCGGAGCTTCGGTGCTCGCAGCGACGGTGATGCCGCTGACCACCAGCTACACGGTGTGCGAGTCGTTCGGCTGGGAGTCGGGGGTGTCGCGCCGCTTCCGGGAGGCGCCGGTATTCATGGGCCTGTACACCGCGCTGATCGTGATGGGCGCGGCGGTGGTCCTCATACCCGGGATGCCCCTCACGGGGCTGATCATCGTCAGCCAGAACCTCAACGGCATCCTGCTGCCGGTAATCCTGGTCTTCATGCTGCGCTTGGTGAACAATCCGAGGATCATGGGATCGCATACGAACCCGACCTGGCTGAACGTCCTGGGCTGGGGACTGACCGGGCTGGTGAGCCTGCTCACCCTGGTCCTGGTGGGAAGCGCCGTGATCGGCGCCGTGACCGCCTGATGAAGCCGCGCCCCCCGCTGGTCGGGCCGCTGAGCGGGGTCCGGTCGCTGCCCATGCGGCTGCGCCGGCCGGTCAAGACCGCGAGCGGGGAGGGCGGCGAGGAACCAACCCTCGAGCCGCACCCCGAGGTGGTGGAGGCGCCGGGGCTGCGCTGGATCGACGTCGAGCGCCCACGCCTCGCAGATCGGCTCTGGCTCGCGGAGAACTTCGGCTTCCACGAGCTCGACCTGGAAGACGTCGCCAGCCACAACCAGCGTCCCAAGCTGGACGCCTACGACGAGTACATCTTCGTGGTCGTGCAGTTTCCGAGCTTCGACCCCGAGACCAGCCGTCTCGACGCCGTCGAGCTCGACGTGTTCATGGGTCCGGACTACCTGATCACCCTCCCCAACGAGCCCATTCCGCCGCTGCGCGCCCTCTTCGAGCGGGCGCAGGGCCGCGAGGAGGTCCGTGCCGAGGTCATGGCCAACGGCTCCGGTCGCCTCCTGTACGAGATTCTCGACCGATGCGTGGACGCCTCCTTCCCGATGCTGTCGCAGATCGGTCGCAAGCTGCGCCGCATCGAGAACGACATCTTCGAGGGCCGAAGCGGGGAGGTCGTCCGCGACATCAGCAACGCCAAGCAGGAGATCATCAACTTCCGGGCCGTGATCCGCCCGCAGCGGGTGGTCTTCCACGATCTCGAGCGCGCGAAGCAGCGCTACCTCCCGGAGGACCTCGACGTCTACTTCGACGACCTGACCGATGCCTCCGAGCGCATCTGGGACATGCTCGAGAACTTCAAGGAGATCGTCGAGGGGCTCGAGGACACCAACGAGTCGGTGCTCTCCCATCGGCTCAACGACGTGCTGCGCATCCTCACCGCGGTCACGGTGATCCTCCTGCCCCTCACCCTGGTGACCGGCTTCTTCGGCATGAACGTGGGATTCCCCGGCGAGCCGCGGGCGCCCGCCTACTTCTGGGGCATCGTGATCGCCATGGCGATCATGCTCGTCGCCCTGGTGGTCTTCTTCCGGAGGCGCGGCTGGCTGTAGTCCGACCGACCGTCGGTCCAAGAATACGCACGCGGACAGCCACCCCCGGGCCGATGGTCACGATCGACCGATCTGGATGGCCCGTTCGCCGCATGGGGTCTTGACAAGCCGGCAGTTGCGTGGGAGCCTCAGGCTGCACATATGTGCGTCATGATGCTCAATTGTGCGAGCTGAACGGAGACAGGACGGCTTGCTGACGATGACGGGCCGGCGGACCAGCAGCAGCGACGTGCGCCAGATGGTGCGCATCACGCAGCTCTACTACCGCATGCACCTCAGCCAGGAGCAGATCGGCGAGCGCCTCGGCCTCAGCCGCTTCCAGGTCGGCCGGCTCCTGGCCCGGGCGCTGCGCGAGGACATCGTCAAGATCGAGATCCGGCACCCTGTCGCCCGCCTGATCGAGCTCGAGGATGCCCTCGCCGAGCGGTTCGGTCTCGGGACAGCCGTCGTCGTGGACGTCCCGACGTCGACCTCCGAGAAGGCGGCCGAGCAGCTCGCCCGCGAGGCCGTCGCGGGCGCCGCGGTGCGCTTCCTCGCCGACCTCCACCCGAACGGCTCGATCGGAGTCTCCTGGGGGCGGACGATGCTCGAGCTGGCGCGCCAGCTCGAATCTGGCTGGACGAGCGCCACCGAGGTCGTCCAGCTGAACGGCGCTACCTCCCTTTCGGCCGAGCCGACGCGTGCCAACGAGATCGCGGAGCGGTTCGGCGCGACGACCGGGGCCGCGATCCGGATGCTCGCCGCGCCGGCGATCGTGGGCAGCCCGGCGCTGCGGCGAGCACTCGAGGATGACCCCTCGGTCGGAGCGACGATCGAGGCTGCCCGAGCCACCGCGACCGCGATCTTCTCCCTCGGCGTCCTGACCCCGCAGAGCGTCCTCGTCGGCTCGGGCTTTCTCACCCCCGGGGACGTGGCGGATCTCCGGGCGGCGGGCGCGGTGGGCGACATCATCGGCCGCTTCCTGCGCGTGGACGGCGCCACCGCCTCGCTGGAGCTGGACCAGCGGACCGTGGGGCTTCCCCTTGCTGACCTGGCCGCCAAGCCGATCTCGATCGGCGTGGCGGCGGGCGCCGGCCGCGGGCCGATCTCGCTGGGCGCGCTGCGCGGCCGCTACCGCAACGTCCTGATCGCCGACGCCGACACGGCGCAGTGGGTGATCGACCATGGCTGAGCGCATCGTGCCGAGTGAAGAGCTGGTCCGGCAGCTGGTGGAGCGCGCGCTGGACAGGCAGGTGGCCTCGGACACCCGCGAGGGGACGGGCGCCAGCGAGTTGACGGCGCCGGCTACCCCGGGAGACCCCCCAACTCCCATCGTGCCGACCGCGGCCGCGGCCCCCGGGGCGGCGGCCGGCGGCGGGCGAACCGTCGCGATCGGCGCCGACCACGGCGGCTACCTGCTCAAGCAGGCCCTCGCGAAGGCACTGTCCGACAAGGGCTACGCCGTGACCGACTGCGGCACCACGTCCACCGAGACTGTCGATTACCCGGACTTCGCATATGCCGTTGCCCGACTCGTGGCGGACGGGGCGTGCACCTACGGGATCGTCGTCGACGGGGCGGGCATCGGATCCGCGATCGTGGCCAACAAGGTGCCCGGCGTCCGGGCCGCCAATGCCCACGACACCTCCATGGCCCGTAACGCCCGCGAGCACAACTACGCCAACGTGCTGACCCTCGGCGCTCGGATGATCGGCGAGGGGCTCGCGCTCGAGGTCGCGGACACCTTCCTTGCCATCCCCTGGGGCGCGGAGCGCCACGGCAAGCGGGTGGCCAAGATCACGGCCATCGAACGGCAATACCTCCGAACGCTACCTGAGGACCAGGACGCATGACGATGCTGCCCGACACCCGGGACCTGCTGATCGAGGCCGTCACCCGCGAGGTGCTGACGGCACTGTCATCCGGCGACACCTGCGGCCAGTGCGGCGGCTCGTGCGCCGCCCACTCGCCCGACAAGGTGCGCGAGGTCGTGACCAATGGCGCGTCGCGGATCGCCTACCGCGGTCGGGGCGGCGACGTCCCGCGTGACCTGGCCCCGTATATCGACCACACGCTGCTCAGGCCGGACGCCACCGCCGGGGACATCGACGAGCTGTGCGACGAGGCGATCGAGTACCGCTTCGCGGCCGTGTGCATCAACCCGACCTGGGTCCGCCGGGCGGCGGACCGGGTCCGGGGCACCGGCGTGGCGGTCGCCTCGGTGATCGGCTTTCCGTTCGGCGCCAGCACCCCCGAGGTCAAGGCGCTCGAGGCTCGCCGAGCGATCCGCGACGGCGCGCGTGAGATCGACATGGTGATCAACATCGGCGCCCTCAAGAGCGGCATGCACGACCAGGTCCGGGAGGACATCGAGCGGGTCTCCGATGCCTGCCACGAGTCGGGTGCATTGAACAAGGTGATCATCGAGGCCGCGCTGCTCTCCGACGAGGAGAAGGTGATCGCCTGCCACCTGGCCAAGGAGGCCAGGGCCGACTTCGTCAAGACCTCGACCGGCTACGCGTCGGGCGGCGCGACCGTGTACGACGTCGCCCTGATGCGCGAAACGGTCGGCCCGCGAATGGGCGTCAAGGCGGCCGGGGGGATCCGGACGACCGAGGACGCGCAGGACATGATCGCCGCCGGCGCGACCCGGATCGGGGCCTCGGCGGGGATCAGGATCGTGAGTGGAGAGGGGCGCGCATGAGCAATATTGACCTCCGGGCGTACGTGTTCCTGGACAGCCTCCAGGCGCAGTACGCCGCGTTTCTGGGCACGGTCGCGCAGGGGTTCCTGCCGCTGGCCGGCGACGCCTCGCTGTCGGTCGAGGTCTCGCCCGGCATCGAGATCAACCGGCTGACCGACATCGCCCTCAAGTCCACCTCGGTCAAGCCCGGGATGCAGATCATCGAGCGCTACTACGGCATGCTCGAGGTCCACTCGCCGTCCCAGGCGGAGGTGCGCGCCGCGGGCGCGGCGATCCTGCGCGAGATCGGGCTCGAGGAGACGGACCGCATCAAGCCACGCGTCTTGTCAAGCCAGATCATCCGCCGGATCGACGACCATCAGGCGCAGCTGGTCAACCGCACCCGCCACGGCCAGATGCTCATCCCGGGCCAGACGCTCTACGTGCTGGAGCTTGAGCCCGCTGCCTACGCGGCGCTGGCGGCCAACGAGGCCGAGAAGGCCGCCCACATCAACATCCTCGAGGTCCGCGCGTTCGGTTCCATGGGCCGCGTCTATCTCGGGGGCGAGGAACGAGACATCGACGTCGGCTGGCGAGCGGCTCTGGCGGCGATCGAGGGGCTGGAGGGC
>CAYVLM010000002.1:0-24658 GCA_964452225.1 uncultured Steroidobacteraceae bacterium
GAACAGGGTGCCCGCCGGCCTTCGCACGTCCTCGTTCGCCCGCCGCAGCACCAGGAGGAAGATCGAGTAGCACACGCCGGTCGTGAGCCCGGTGACGACGCCGAGGGCCGGGTTGCTCCCGTACGCGCCCGAGCCGACCACACCGGAGATCAGGACCACGCCGGCGAGGACCACGGGCATCGCCGCCAGCACGCGGTTCGAGGGCCGTTCGCTGAGAAGGAGCCACGCGAGGAGCGAGACGATCACCACCTGCGTGTTGCCGAGCACGGTCGCCAGGCCCGCACCGACGAGCTCGATGGTGTGGTGGAAGATGACCAGGTCGATGGCGAGGAAGACACCTGCGAGCCAGCCGATTCGCACCTCCGAGATCGGGCGCGGCCCGTAGGCACGCCGCTCAAACCAGGCGAGCAGTGCCAGGGGCGGCACGGCATAGGCGCAGCGGAAGATGGCGGCGGTCGCCGGTGTCGCGTCGGAGAGGCGCACGAGCACCGCCGAGAAGGCGATGCAGAGGGCACCGAGCACGCCGGTGAGGACCGGACGGTGCGCGAGCGCCAGGAACGGGTTCGCCGGTCGTTCGCCCCCAACGTGCTGCGCCATTGGTCCGGAGCGTACCCGATACGCGCCCGGGGGCTTGCCGGAACGACCGGGGCAGGGGAAACTCAGGGTCCGCCACAGAGGCCGCGACATGGCAAGCCTGCCGACGGGCACCGTCACCTTCCTCTTCAGCGACATCCAGGGGTCGACGCAGCTCGCCGAGCGCGTCGCCGACCGCTGGCCTTCGCTGCTCGAGGAGCATCGGCGGATCGTGCGCGCCGCCATGGCGGCCGGAGGCGGAGCCGAGGTCAGCACGGAGGGCGACTCGTTCTTCGTCGCCTTCCCCAGCGCCTCGGGGGCGATCGCCGCGGCGGTCGCGACACAGCGGGACCTTGCCGCGCACCCCTGGGATGAGGGAACGGCCATCCGGATCCGCATCGGCCTGCACACCGGCGAGGCATCGCTGGCCGGCGACGACTACGTGGGGCTGGAGGTGCACAGGGCCGCGCGGATCGCGGCGGCCGGTCACGGGGGGCAGGTACTGCTCTCGGACCCGACCCGGGCCCTTGGCGAACCATCGCTGCCCGACGGGGTGACGCTCCGTGACCTCGGACAGCGGCGCCTCAAGGACCTGACCAACCCGGAGCGGATCTTCCAGCTGGTGATCGCCGGGCTGCCCGCCGACTTCCCGCCGCTCAAGACGCTCGACGCCACGCCGAACAACCTGCCGACCCAGCTCTCCAGCTTCCTGGGGCGCGACCGTGAGCTCACCGAGGTGGCGAAGCTGCTGGAGACGGCGCGCCTCCTCACCCTCACCGGGCCGGGCGGCACGGGCAAGACCCGGCTCGCCCTCCAGGTCGCCGCCCGCCTGTCGGACGGCTTCTCCGACGGGATCTTCTTCGTGGCGCTCGCCCCCATCCGTGACCCCGAGCTCGTGCCGGGAACAATCGCGCACGAGCTCGGACTCTCCGATCGCGGTGGCCTGAACCCGATGGAGGCGCTTCGCAACCACCTGAAGGACCGCCGGCTGCTGCTGATCCTGGACAACTTCGAGCAGCTGACCGATGCCGCTCCGCTCGTCGGCGAGCTGCTCGGGGCTGCACCGCGCCTGGTGGTCCTGGTGACGAGCCGCAGCACGCTCCGGGTGTACGGCGAGCGAGAGTACATTGTTCCGCCGCTGCAGGTCCCCGATCCGGCTCACCTGCCGAGCCTGGAAACGCTGAGCCAGTACGAGGCCGTGGCCCTCTTCATCGAGCGGGCGAAGGCGGCCAGGCCGGACTTCGCGGTCACCAACGAGAACGCGCCGGCCGTGGCGGAGATCTGCAGCCGGCTCGACGGCCTGCCGCTGGCCATCGAGCTGGCGGCGGCCCGCAGCAACGTGCTCAGCCCGCGGGCCATGCTGGCCCGGCTCGGCCACCGGCTCGCCCTCCTGAGTGGTGGCGCCCGGGATCGACCCGAGCGACAGCAGACGCTGCGCGGCGCGATCGAGTGGAGCCACGAGCTCCTGAGCGATGACGAGCGCGCCCTCTTCCGCCGCCTCGCGGTCTTCGTGGGTGGAGCGCGGCTCGACGCCATCGAAGGCGTCTGCCCCGGAGACGAGCTGTCGATCGACCTGCTCGACGGTCTGACCTCGCTCGTCGAGAAGAGCCTGCTGCGGCAGAGCACCGCGCCCGACGGCGAGCCGCGCTTCTTCATGCTCGAGACGATCCGCGAGTACGCCGCCGAGCGGCTCGAGGAGAGCGGCCGCGGGCCGGAGCTGCGGCGCCGTCACGCCGAGCACTACGGAGCGCTGGCGGATTCTGCGAGGGAGCACCTGCTGGCCCCCGACAAGCGGGTTTGGCTGGACCGCCTGGAGGAGGATCACGACAACCTGCGCGCGGCGCTCGACTGGGCCACCGGCGAGCCGGAGGTCGTGGTTGCGCTGCGGCTCGTCTTCTGCCTGTGGCGCTTCTGGCAGATGCGCGGCTACCTCGCCGAGGGGACCGAGCGGGCCCGACGGGTGCTCGCTCTGCCCAACGTCGAGGATCACCCGACGGCGCACGCCGACGCGCTGGAGGCGCGCGGCGGCCTCGCCTGGTGGCGCGGCGACTTCGAGGACTGCCAGCGGAGCTACCAGGAGTGCCTGGCGCTGCGCCGCACGCTGGACGACCCTGACGCCCTGGCCGAGGCGCTCTACAACGCCGCCTTCGCCTTCGGCCCGTTCGGGAGCACGTACCAGGACGAGGAGCTGTCGGAGCGCTACAACAACGAGGCGCTCGAGCTCTGGCGCTCGATCGGCAACGAGCACGGCGTCGGCAAGGCCCTGTGGGTGATGGCCAACGTGCGCTGGACCCGGAACGACTACGAGGGATCGCAGGTCAAGATCGAGGACGCCCTTCCCATCTTCCGCCGCCTGGGCGACAGCTTCCTGACCGGCTGGGCGCTGTACGACCTTGGGCTGCTGAAGGTCCGATCCGGGACGCTCGATGAGGCCGCCGCAGATCTCAACGAGGCGCTGCGCATCTTCTCCGACGCGGAGGACGTCTCGGGCTACACGCTCGTCCTCGACGCCTACGCGGCCCACGCGCTGGCGGCCGGCGACCGGGAGCGGGCAGCGCGCATCTCCGGCCACGTGGCGCTCCTCGAGCGGCAGAGCGGCACCGGTCTCAACCCGGCAAACCGCCAGCTGGTCGGCTTCGACCCGGCGAAGCTGCGCCACGATCCCGCGCTGGCGAGCGCCTGGGCCGATGGCGAGCGGACCCCGACCCCGGCGCTCGTCGGCGAGCTGCTCGCCGAACGAGCCTCCACGCCCGAACCGGCCTAGGCGGGGGCGGCCAGGTCGCGGCGCTCGAAGCGCCAGAGGGCATAGGCGAGCGGCACCAGCGTGGCCACCGCCAGCAGCCCGAAGTCGAACGGATCGGCGTTGCCGGCCAGGATCTCCTGCGGCTGAAAATGGTCGAAGAGCGAATAGCTCTGTGTCCAGGCCGCATCGGTCCAGAACGAGCCGAGGATGATCAGGAAGTAGTTCACCAGCAGGTAGGACAGCGAGAGGCTGATGGCGGGGCCGGGTCGGTCGAAGCTCGCCGAGGCCGCCAGCGAGAACGTGGTGAAGGCGGCCCACAGGAGGAACCCGTTCACCCAGGCGAGGGGCATCTCGCCCACCGCCACGAGGGCCAGCTGCCCCTGGGTCGCCGCCCCGACCACCATCCCGCCCAGGAGCAGGGCGACCAGGAGCGCATCGATCACCAGCAGCGCCACCAGGTGGGTGAGCAGGTACGTGCGGCGCGGGATGGGCCGCGCGAGCAGCACCTCGAGCGTGCCGGCCTGCCGCTCGCCGGCGACCGCCACGGCGGCGGCGCCAACGGCGAAGATCCCGATCAGCGCGATCACGAACGGGTGCTGGGTGCCCAGGGTGATGGCGCCGGGAACGGTGAACAGGTTGCCCGAGCCGAAGTTGGCGAACTGCTGGAAGAGCGGGTTGCTGTTCACGAGCTCGCGGATGGCGTCGCTGAAGCGGCTGTAGAAGAAGAGGATCAGCCAACCCCAGAGCGCGGTGACCACGGCCACGATCAGGATCCGCAGCCAGGCGAAGCGCCAGGTCCGAAGGAGGAGGACGCCGTTCATCGTGCGGCGATCCGGCCGTCGCCGTCCGCGTAGAACTCGAGAAATGCCTCCTCGAGGCTGGCGGGCTCGATGGTGAGGTCCTCGAGGGAGGGCGAGGCGACGGCGCGGACGAAGGGGCCGACCTCGCCGACCAGGGTGGCGGTCGCCCGGTCGCCGCGTACCTCCACATCCGCGAGGCCCGGGAGGATGGAGAGGTCGGGCGCCGTGCCGCGCCAGCGCAGGGCGACCCGCCGCTTGCGGCGGGCGAGCAGCTCCTCCACCGTCTGCAGCGCCATCAGCTCGCCGGCGCGGATGATGGCCACCCGGTCACACACTCGTTCCACCTCCGGCAGGATGTGGGAGCTGAAGAAGATCGTCCGCCCGGCGGCACGCAGGTCGTCGAGGATCGCGTAGAAGGCGTGCTGGATCAGCGGGTCGAGCCCCTCGGTCGGCTCGTCGAGGATGGCCAGCTCGGGGTCGTGCTGGAGAGCCTGGATCACGCCAAGCTTCTGCCGCATGCCGCGCGAGTAGTCGCGCACCCGGCGCCGCAGGTCGGCGCGCGTCAGCCTGAGCCGGTCACACAGCTCGTCGCGGAGCACCGCCGGACGCCCCTGGAGGTCGGCGAGGTAGGCGAGCGCATCGGCCCCGGAGAGCGAGCCGTAGAGGGCGATTCCGCCGGGCAGGTACCCGGTGCGGCGCCTGATCTCAACGCTGTCGGCGACGCTGTCCAGGCCCAGGACCGCGGCCCCGCCGTGGGTCGGGTGCAGGTAGCCGAGCAGCAGCCGGATCATCGTGGACTTCCCGGCGCCGTTCGGGCCGAGAAAGCCGAAGATCTCGCCGCGTCGCACCTCGAGGTCCAGCTCGCTCAGCGCGAGCAGGCTCCCGTAGCGCTTCGTCAGGCCCTCGGTGCGAATGACCGGCGTCGCGGTCGCATCCCGGGCCTCGGGAGCGGTGCGGGACTCGGCAGCGGGAAGGGCCATCGGCGGTAAGCCTATCGCAGGGTGAGCGGCGCGGCGCGCGACGGGCTGCGGCTACCATCGGCGCATGGCTGGCGGGCGCGTGGTGGTGGTGGGGGCCGGGGTGATGGGTGCCTGGTCGGCGCACTGGCTGGTCCGTCGCGGGCTGCAGGTCACCCTCGTCGACCAGCGCCCGCCGGGGAGCGTGCTGGCCGCCTCCGGCGGTGAGACGCGCGTCACCCGCTCGGCGCACGGCTCGGACGAGCACTACCCGCGCTGGCAGCGCCGGGCGCTGGCTCACTGGCGCGAGCTCGCGGAGGCGACGCACCAGCGGCTGCTGGTGGAGACCGGCGTCGCCTGGTTCGCCCACCTGCCGAACGGCTTCGAGGCGGAGTCGCTCGCGACCCTCACCAGGCTCGGCATCCCGGCGGAGCGCCTCGAGCAGGGCGCGCTGGCCGAGCGATGGCCGCAGCTCGACGTCCGCGACCTCGCGTGGGTCCTCCACGAGCCGGAGGGGGCGGTCATCATGGCCCGCCGGGCGGTGGGTGCCGCAGCCGATCGTCTCGTGAGAGACGGTGGCGCTCTCGAGCTGGCTCGCGTGGTCGCGCCGGACGCATCCGATGGACGGGGAGGGCGCCTCCATCGGCTTCGCCTCGCCGAGGGCGGAATCCTGGAGGCGGACGCCTGGGTGCTGGCCGCCGGCCCCTGGCTCGGGGGCCTGGTGCCGGCGCTGGCCGACCAGCTGGCGGTCACCCGCCAGGAGCTCGTGCTCTTCGCCACGCCGCCCGGCGATGGCCGCTTCGACCTCGGTGCCGCGCCCACCTGGGCCGACTACGATGCCGCCTTCTACGGGCTGCCCTCCATCGAGGGCCGGGGCTTCAAGGTGGCCTCCGACTGGGCTGGCCCGACCATCGATCCGGACCGCGAGGAGCGGCGGCTCTCGGACGAGCGGGTCGCGGTGGCGCGCGACTACCTGCGGCGGCGCTTCCCCGCCCTGGGCCTGCAGCCCGTGTCGGAGGGTCGCGTCTGCCAGTACACGACCACGCTCGACACCCACTTCGTCATCGACCGCGACCCTCGATGGGAGAACGTCTGGGTCGTTGGAGGCGGGTCCGGCCATGCCTTCAAGCACGGCCCGGTGATCGGCGAGTACACCGCCGCCCTGGTCGTGGGGGACCGGGAGAGGGCCGGGATCCTGGCGCCGCCGGACGAGCGGTTCGCCCTGCGTCCCCGCCGGCCGGGGCGCGCCATGCGCACCTCCGGCGTCGGTCCCGGGCAGGATCGGGACTAGCGCTCGACCCTGGAGAGGTCCTCGGCCGCCAGCGCCTCGAGCGCCGGGGCGAAGAGCGCGAACGTCTCCCTGCTGAAGAGCACGAAGCGAGCCAGCTCGAGCCTGGTCTCGCCTGCGAGGTGCGCGGCAACCGTGCGCAGCGCCAGCCCGGCGCCGTCGCGACCCGGATACCCGTAGATCCCCATGCTGATGGCCGGGAAGGCCACGCTGCGGGCCCCGAGCCGATCGCACAGCTCGAGGCACGCCCGGTAGGCCGCCGCCAGCAGCTCCGGCTCCCCGTGGCCGCCGCCGCGCCAGACGGGGCCGACGGCGTGGAGGATCCAGCGCGCCGGCAACGAGTGGGCGCCGGTCTCGACGGCCGTTCCGGTGGGCGTCCCGTCCGGGTAACGCCGCCGAAGCTCGTCGAGCAGGCCGGGTCCGGCGGCGCGATGGATCGCCCCGTCCACCCCTCCGCCGCCGCGCAGGGCCGCGTTGGCCGCGTTGGCGATGGCCTCGACCCGCTCGGTGGTGATGTCGCCGGTGACCAGCTCCAGCCGGCGGCCGTGGACCGTGATGGCGGACGTCGGCATGGGCCGTGGAACCCGGACCGTCCCGGGACCTACCGGGCCTGGAGCGTGGCCCGCAGGACCGCCCGCAGCGTCGGGCGCTGGCCGTAGAGCAGGACGCCGGCTTCGTAGATGCGCGCCGCGATCCAGAGGGCGGCCAGGATGGCCAGGAGCATCAGGGCCAGGCTGAACCCGTACTCCCAGGGTGCCGGGTCGTCCAGCACGATCCGCGACGGGAAGAGGAACGACGAGACGAAGGGGACCCAGCTCACCACCTTGACCCACCCGGCGTCGATCAGGGGCAGCGCGATAAAGCTGAGCAGGTAGCCGCCGAGACCCAGGAAGGTGAGCGGGACGGCCAGCTGCTGGACGTCCTCCTGGCGGGTGGCCATTGAGCCGGCTGCCGCGTACAGGATGGAGTACAGGATGAACCCGAGGACGAAGTAGACGCCGAACCAGATGACCAGAGCCGGGGTCAGCCCGGGAATGGATGCCCCGGCGTTTGCGTCGCCGAGAAGAGCGCTGGAGATGACCCCCTGGGACAGGAAGCCGGCGAGCGCGGCGACGAGGACCGCCCCGTACTGCGTGAGGCCCGCCGCGCCGTTGCCGAGGACCTTGCCGAGCAGGAGCTGGCGAGGCGTCGCCGCGGTGATGAGGAGCTCCATGACCCGGGAGCTCTTCTCCTCCGCGACGCTGGCCGCCACCCAGTTGCCGTAGACCTGGATCGCCATGAAGGTGAGGATCACGAAGACGTAGGCGAGGATGTAGGAGGGGACGTAGTCCTCCTGGTTGCGCCGCGCCGTGTTCGGGTCGGCGGCAGTCACCGTGAACTCCGTGGGGGCGAAGATCCGGCCTCGATCGGTGGCCGATACCCCGACCCGCTCGAGCCGGTCGGAGATGGCGATGGAGCTGGCGGCCTGCCGGACGAGGGCCAGGTTCTGGTCGCCGGGCGACGCCTTGGTGAACGCGTCGAAGGTCAGGTCGCCGTTGTCCGCGCGCGAGACGGTCAGGAGGCCGTCAAGGTCGCCGGAGCGGACCTCCTCCTTCGCTGCCGCGGGATCGGAGACGGCGCTGACCTCGAAGCGCGTCCCGGTGCTGCTGCTCGATCCCTGGCCGGATCCTTCGCTTCCGCCGGACATGGAGTTGAGCACGGACTGCAGCGTGCTGGCCGGGTTCACCGACAGGTCGGTGACGGTGCTGTACACGGCGATCTTGACCGGCTTCTCCCCGCCGATGAGCTTGATGCCCACCGGCAGCAGCGCCAGGCCCAGGCCCACCACCGCCAGGACCGTGGTGAGGATCGTGAAGGTCCGGTTCCGGACGCGGACGTCGTACTCCCGCCGGGCGACGTAGTACGCGTTCGGGAAGAGACCTCCGGCCAGGGGCAGGCGGTTGAGCAGGCGGAGCACGGCGTTCATCTCGCAGGCTCCGCGGACTCAGCCGGCCCAGTGGGCGGCGCTCCGCCATCGGCAAGGTGCCGCTCCTCGTCGACGGCCTGCTGGCCCACCTTCTCGATGAAGATCTCCTCCAGGGAGGGGTCGGCGATCTCGAACCGCGTCACGCGGTCGCCGCGGCTCAGCGCCGCCGAGAGGATGGACTCCGGGTCTGTGGCTCCGGAGACGTGCATCTCGACGTAGTCCTCGCCACGCCGCGTGAGGGTCACGCCCGGGATCTGCTCCACCCAGGCCGCACCGTCCGAACCGTCGCCATCGGCTCCCTCGACCGACAGACGGACCACCCGGCGCCCCATCCGGCGCTTGACCTCGCGCAGGGGACCGGATTCCACCAGGCGGCCGTGGTCGATGATGGCGATCGCCTCGCACAGCTCCTCGACCTGCTCCATCTGGTGGGTGCTGAAGATCAGCGTCTTGCCACGGTCGCGCATCGCCAGGAAAGCCTCCTTGAGGAGCCCGGCGTTGACCGGGTCGAGGCCGCTGAACGGCTCATCCATGATCAGCACGTCGGGGTCGTGGAGGATGGCGGCGATGAACTGGATCTTCTGCTGGTTGCCCTTGGAGAGCTCCTCGACCTTGCGGTCGGCGTAGTCGGGGACGCGGAAGCGGGCCAGCCACTCGGTCACCTGCGCCCTGGCCCGCTCCTCGGGCACGCCGTAGAGGGCCGCGAAGTAGCGCAGCACGTCCATGACCTTCATCCGCGGGTAGAGGCCGCGCTCCTCGGGGAGATAGCCCCAGGTGCGGCGCGGTAGGTCCGCGTTTGGCCGGCCCTGCCAGGTGATCCGACCCGAGTCGGCGCGCAGGATGTCGAGCACGATCCGCATGGCGGTCGTCTTGCCAGCGCCGTTGGCGCCAAGGAGGCCGAAGATCCGCCCGGGCTCAACGCTGAAGCTGACCCCGTCCAGCGCGCGCACCGGACCGAAGGTCTTGACCAGGGAATCGATGACGAGGCTCACGACGGGCTAGCCTAGTCGATGCGATACCCACCGGTCCCAGTGCCAACCGGCCCGGCCGCGAGCGCCAAGGGGCCGGTAACGGCATCATGGTTCCCACCGACACACGCTGAGACGAAGGAGCAGCACCATGTGCCTGACCTGTGGATGCAAGCGTGCCCACCTGGACATGGGCGAGCAGAACATCCGGTACGAAGACCTCAAGGCAGCGGCCGACGAGAACGGGGTGAGCGTGGCCGAGCTGCTCGACACGTTCGAGGAGACCCTGGAGATCGACCGCCGCGACCACCCGGCGGAGTACGCCGGCTGAGGCAGGCGCGACCGATTCCGGCGCTCGGCGGGTCCCGCCGGCGGCGCCGTCGGCCTCTGCTACACTGCGAATCCCGAACCGCCCTGCCGCGAAGCCGCGGCGGTTCGTGCATGCCAGCGACCCGCGCCTGAACCCTGGAGCTGCCAACCCCGATGAAGATCGCTGTCCCCCGCGAGACGGCCCCCGGCGAGACCCGCGTCGCCCTCACGCCCCAGGCGGTCGGCGCCATCGTGTCCGAGGGCAACCAGGTCCTGGTGGAGGCCGGAGCCGGCACCGCCTCGTTCATCCCGGACGAGGCCTACCGCGAGGTGGGCGCCACCATCGTCTCCGACGCCGCGAAGCTCAACGCCGAGGCCGAGATGGTGCTGCACGTCGGTCGCCCGTCCGACGCCGAGATGGCCCAGCTGAAGCCCGGCACGGTGCTGATCGGGACGCTCGGCACGCTCTCGCACCCGGAGGTGGCGACCGCGCTCGCCGAGCGCGGGGTGACCGCCATCAGCATGGACGCCATTCCCCGCATCACCCGGGCCCAGAGCATGGACTCGCTGTCCAGCCAGTCGACCGTGGGGGGCTACAAGGCGGTCGTCATCGCCGCCGAGCGGCTCTCGAAGTTCATGCCGCTCCTCACCACCGCGGCCGGGACGGTGCGACCGGCCCGCGTCCTGGTCTTCGGCGCGGGCGTCGCCGGGCTGATGGCGATCGGCACCGCGCGCCGCCTGGGCGCCGTCGTGGAGGCGACCGACGTCCGCCCGGTCGTGAAGGAGCAGGTGCAGAGCCTGGGTGGGACGTACCTCGAGGTCGAGATGACCGACGAGGAGAAGGCGAACGCCCAGACGGCAGGCGGATACGCCACCGAGATGAGCGAGGATTACAAGCGCCGCCAGGCGGAGCTGATCGCGTCGCGCGTCGGCGAGGCCGATGCCGTGATCACCACGGCCCTGATCCCGGGGCGCCCCGCCCCGCGCCTGATTACTGCCGAGATGGTGAAGACCATGCGACCGGGCAGCGTCATCATCGACATGGCCGCCGAGGCGGGCGGCAACTGCGAGCTCACCGAGCCCGGCAAGGAGATCGTCACCGACAACGGCGTGCGGATCATCGGCTTCACGAACCTGCCGGCAACCATGCCGGGGAGCGCGACGCAGATGCTGTCCAAGAACATCCAGACCCTGATCAAGCACCTCGTCCCCGCCGGCGAGCTCGTCCTGGACTTCTCCGACGAGATCACCCGCGGAGCGACGATCACGCACGGCGGCAAGGTGATCCACGCCGCCACGGCCAAGGCGCTGGGCATCGAGCCGGCGCCGGTCGCGACCGGAGACGCCTCATGACCGACGCCACCGCCCTCTCCCCGTTCGCGCTGCTCGCGGCGCTCTTCATCCTGGTCCTCGCCGCGTTCGTCGGCTACGAGGTGGTGAGCAAGGTGCCGACCATGCTCCACACCCCGCTCATGTCCGGCTCGAACGCCGTGCACGGCGTGGTCGTGGTGGGCGCGATGTTCGTGACCGCCACCGCGGTCGGCGGGGTCGGCCTGCTGCTGGCGGTGCTCGGCATCTTCCTTGGCACGGTGAACGTCGTCGGCGGCTTCGTGGTCACCGACCGCATGCTCGAGATGTTCCGCCGGCGGCCGGGGAGTGACGGGAAGGGCGACAAGTGACCGGCCTCCAGGTCCTGACCTACCTGGTCTGGCTCGTCGCCGGCGTCACCTTCATCTTCGCGCTCAAGTTCCTGGCCTCGCCAAAGACGGCGCGAACCGGCAACCTGGTCGGGGCCGCGGGGATGGTCCTGGTCGTCGCCTGGACGCTCATCTTCCACGACCTGAACAACCCGAACGAGACGCCGGGGCTGCTCGCCAACTGGTGGGTGCTGGTCGTGGGCGGCGGCATCGGGGCGATCGCCGGCCTGGTTGGCGCACGCCGTGTGCCGATGACCGCCATGCCCCAGATGGTCGCGCTCTTCAACGGCGCCGGCGGTGGCGCCGCCGCGGTGGTCGCCATCTCCGAGTTCCTGCGCGACGTCGGCTCGAAGGCGCCCGGTGCGGAGCTGTTCCCGCTTCCGTTCATGGTCGCCACCCTCCTCGGTGCGGTCATCGGCGGCGTGAGCCTCACCGGCTCCATCGTGGCCTTCGGCAAGCTCCAGGGCTTCATCGCGGCCCGCCCGGTCACCTACCCGGCGCAGCGCGTCGTCAGCTTCACGCTGCTCGGGGCCATCCTGGTGCTGGGGGTCGTGCTCGCCCTCGCGACGAACAACGTGGCCCTCTTCTGGCTCTTCGTGGTGCTCTCGCTGATCGCCGGCGTGCAGGTGGTGATGCCGATCGGCGGTGCCGACATGCCGGTCGTGATCAGCCTCCTGAACAGCTACACCGGCATCGCCGTCGCGGCGACCGGCTTCGTCCTGTCCTCGTACGCGCTGCTCATCGGCGGCACGCTGGTCGGCGCCTCGGGCGCCATCCTGACCCAGCTGATGTGCAAGGCCATGAACCGCTCGCTCTTCAACGTGCTGTTCGGCGCGTTCGGCACGGGCGGCGGCGTGATGCACGTCGGCGCGGAGGGCGAGCAGACGGCGCGCGAGATCAGCGCGGAGGATGCCGCGGTGCTGATGGCCTACGGCAAGAAGGTGATCATCGTGCCCGGATACGGGATGGCCGTTGCCCAGGCGCAGGGACCGGTGCGCGAGCTGATGGACCTGCTGCTGGCCAAGGGCGTGGATGTCGAGTTCGCCATCCACCCGGTCGCCGGCCGGATGCCCGGCCACATGAACGTCCTGCTCGCAGAAGCCAACGTGCCCTACGAGAGGCTCAAGGAGATGGACGAGATCAACGACGAGTTCGCGGGGACCGATGTCGCCCTGGTCATCGGAGCGAACGACGTGACGAACCCCTCGGCCCGCACGGACGAGAGCTCGCCCATCTACGGCATGCCCATCCTCAACGTGGATGCCGCCCAGAACGTCGTGGTCCTCAAGCGATCCATGGCGGCGGGCTTCGCCGGAATACCGAACCCGCTCTACTCCGAGCCGCAGACCGCAATGCTCTTCGGAGACGCGAAGGCCAGCGTCCAGGCCCTGGTTGCCGGCGTCAAGGCCGCCTGACCGGTCCCTGCCACGACGTCGGCGCCAGCTCCGGCATCGGCTCCCTCGGCTCCTCGGCTTGCGCACCGCCCGACTTGTCATATGCGCTCCTGAGTCGCGTTGGGCGGGTCGGGTGGCGCGGCGGAGCGTGGGCAGCAGCGAATCCACGCTCGACGGGGGTCGCCATCGGGCACGTGCAGGTGCGTGGAGCTGTCTAACGCGCGCCACCGCAGCATCTGACAAGTCGGGCCAACAGGCTCCGGCCCCAGGACGTCGGCTAGGCTAGGGGCCGTGGACGGGCGAGCACGCTGGGTGATCCTGGACGTGGGCGAGACCCTGGTCGACGAGACGCGGGTCTGGACCGTCTGGGCCGATGCGCTGGGCGTGCCGCGACTGACGTTCATGGCCGCCATGGGAGCGGTCATCGCCCGCGGCGGCGAGCACCGCGACACCTTTGACGTGCTCGGTTTCCCGGACTGGCGCTCGCGCTTCGAAGCGGTGAACCGAACCTACGGCGCGTTCACTCCGGCCGACCTGTACGCCGATGCGCTGCCATCGGTTGCCGCGCTGAAGGGGGCCGGTTTCCGGGTGGCCATCGTGGCCAACCAGCCGGCGAACCGCAGCGCGGAGCTCCGCGCGCTCGGCTTCGAGCCCGACGCGATGGCCATGTCCGGCGAGCTGGGGGTGGCCAAGCCCGACCCGCCCTTCT
The DNA here is from genome assembly GCA_964452225.1 of uncultured Steroidobacteraceae bacterium. Classification (GTDB taxonomy): domain Bacteria; phylum Chloroflexota; class Limnocylindria; order QHBO01; family QHBO01; genus CAVXEH01. The sequence continues at coordinate 13,404 of CAYVLM010000002.1, forward strand.
TCGACCGCGCGCTGGCGCTCCTCGGCGACCCGGACCGCGAGTCGGTCGCCTACGTCGGCGACCGGGTCGACAACGACGTCGTGCCGGCGCGGGACGCCGGGCTCCGGGCGATCTGGATCCAGCGAGGCCCGTGGGGGACGATCCAGGACCTGCCGCCCGGGCTCATCCCGGACCTGGTCGTGGGAAGCCTGGCGGAGCTGGTGAAGCGCGTCGGAGAGGTCTGGCCGGTCATTCGTCGCGGCGCAGGATCGCCTCCACCTCCCGCTCGCTGATCCCGTAGCGCCGAAGGGCGTGGCGGACCAGCTCGTTGCCGACCTGGCGCTCGGCCAGGACAACCCGTTCGACCCCCATGCGTCGAAGCTCAAGCTCGTCGGCCTCCGAGTGCGCCCGGGCCACGATCTCGATCCGGGCGTTCCGCGTCCGCGCGTAGGCGACCGCCTGCCGGGTGGCGAGGGCATCGGGCACGGCGATGATCAGGACCCGGGCCTCGGCGATGCGCGCCTCCTCCAGGACCGCCGGCGTGCCCGCGTCGCCGTACAGCACCGGGGCGCCGGCAATACGTGCGGAGCGTACGAGAGGGTAGTCGGCGTCCACGGCGACGAACGGGAAGCCCCTCCCCTCCATGACCCGCGCCACGGTGTGCCCGACCCGCCCGTAGCCCAGGATCACCGCATGCCGGTGGATCGGCTCCGCGTCACCGTGCGCCAGCGCGGCATCGGCTGCGTCGCCCACCCGTGCCACGCCCTCGACGCCGGCGGCGACCGAGCCGGGCCGCAGGCGGTCGAGCCGGTCGCCGACGCCGGCGGCCAGCACGCTTCCCGGCCCGGCAAGCACGATGCTGATCACGACGGCACCCATTGCCTGGGAGAAGGCATCCGGGCTGAGGGCGCCGTGCTGGAGGCCGAGCGTCGCGATCACGAAGCTGAACTCGCCGCTCTGCGCCAGCAGCCCCCCGGCGCGGAAGGCGGACCGAGGGCGCTGCCCGCCGAGCATCGCGAGGCCGGCGATCGGCAGGCCCTTGCCAACCGTGATGAGCACCAGGAGGGCGAGCACCGCCGGCCATCCGGCCGCGACCGCCGCGGGCTGGAGCAGGAGGCCGACCGACACGAAGAACAGGGTCGCGAACAGCTCGCGCAGCGGCACCACCTCGCCGAGCACGCTGGCGGCCAGGTCCGACTCCGCGAGCGCCAGGCCGGCCAGGAACGCGCCGAGGGCCACCGAGACACCGAGCTGACCGGCCAGCAGGGCGGTGCCGATGGCGACCACCGCCACCGCCACGATGAACAGCTCGCGCGATCCAAGCTGCGCGATCCCGGCCAGGATCCTGGGCAGGGCCCTGGAGCCGATCACCAGGGTTGCCGCGATGAAGGCGAGGGCCACGGCGACCGAGCGCAGGAGCCCAAGCAGCGGATCACGCTCCCCGCCGGCAAGCGCCGCCAGGACGACCACCAGGATGACGGTGATCAGGTCCTGGGCGACGGACCACCCGAGCGCGATCCGGCCGTGCAGGGTCGCCTGGAGGGTCTCGTCGCCGGCGATCTTGACGAGCACCACGCTCGACGAGATGGAGGCGATTCCCCCGAGGAAGGCCGCGCTCAGCGGCTCCGCGCCGAGGAGGAGCGCCACCCCCAGGCCGATGCCGCCGGTGATCACGACCTGCGCGGGCGTGCCGAGCAGGGCAAGCCGCCCCACGGACGCGAGCTCGGCCAGCCGGAAGCGGAGGCCGATGCTGAACATCAGCAGCGCGACGCCGATGTCGGCGAGCGCCAGGATCTCCGCCTGGTCGGTAACGAGGCCCGCGGTGAAGGGTCCGACGATCAGGCCGGCCGCCACGTAGCCGATCATCGGCGCCAGGCGGAGGCGGTTCGCGACGGCGCCCAGCGCAAGCGCGGCGGCGAGCGAGACGAAGAGGGTCAGCGCCAGCCCACCCGGAGCCTCCATCGGCCGATGATACCGACGCGACCGGTCGGGTATCCTTGCTCCGCGGACCGCGACCAGGTCCATGGCGGGGCGCGCGCCTCTACCCCAGCGCCGTTGGTGGAGGCTGCGCACGGGGCGTGGCCTTTGTTGTATCCGGAGCAACCATGAACGACGCCGGAACCGTAGGGGCCGTCGAGGTCTTCGTGATCCTGCTGGCCGCTGCCAGCCTGATCGGCGTGCTCGTGCGTCGCGTGGCGATCGTTCCCTACAGCGTCGCGCTCGTGGTGCTGGGGGTCGTGGTCTCCGCGTCCAACCTTCCGCTCGATGTGCACATCGGCCCGGACGTCCTGCTGGCCGTGCTCCTGCCGGCGCTCGTCTTCGAGGCCGCCTATCGCACCGACATCGGAATCCTGCGCCCCAAGCTGCCCGCGGTCATCCTGCTGGCGGTGCCGGGCGTGCTGATCACCGCCCTGCTCGTCGCGCTGGCCCTGAACCTCGCCGTCGGCCTGGACTTCGGGCTCAGCTTCCTGGTGGGGACCATGCTGGCCGCCACCGACCCTGCGGCGATCCTGGCCGTGGTGGGGCCGCTCGGCGTGCCGCGACCGCTCACGACGCTCGTCGAGGCCGAGAGCCTGTTCAACGACGGCACCGGCGTCGTGATCTTCGCCATCGCCCTCGAGGCGATCGGGAGCAACACGGTGTCGGCCGGCAGCGTGCTCGGCGGCCTCGTTTTCGGCACGCTGGCATCGGCCGCCATCGGCGCCGCCCTGGGCTTCCTCATCTCGCGGGTCATGGCCCGCATCAACGACCACCTGATCGAGCTGACGCTCTCGCTGGTGGCGGCCTACGGCAGCTACCTGCTCGCCGCGCAGCTCCACGAGTCGGGCCTGATCGCCAGCGTGGTCTGCGGCCTGGTCCTGGGCAGCTACGGGCGACGCTTCGGGCTCAGCCAGCGGGCCCAGGACGCGATCGACATCGTCTGGGAGTTCATCGGCTTCCTGGCCACGACGCTCGTCTTCCTGCTGATCGGCCTCTCCATTGGCATCCCGCAGCTCCTGGCGGCGGCGTTCGCGAGCGTGGTCACCATGGGGACCCTGCTCGTCACCCGAGCCGGAATCATCTACGGGCTGCTGGGCGGCGCGTACCGCGCCACGCACGCGCTCGGCTGGTCGCGCCGGCTTCCGCACGGCTGGCTGCACCTGATCGCCTGGTCGGGGCTGCGCGGAGCGGTCTCCGTGGCGCTGGCGCTCTCGCTCCCTGTGGACCTCCCCGAGCGCAACCTGATCCAGGGGATCGTCTTCGGCTGCGTGCTGCTGACCCTGCTCCTCCAGGGGACCACCTCCCAGCCGCTCGTCGGCCGCCTGCGGCTCGAGTCGGAGCCGGAGCAGGAGCGAACGGGAGCCGCATGAGCGAAATCGAGCGGGAGGAGCAGCACGAATCGGCTGCCGAACGCGCCGCCCGGGTCCTCACCCAGTCCACGCGCATCGAGGAGGCCGGTGCCCGCCTCCGCGGAACGGAGCCGATCGTCGTGCACGAGACGGACTCGCTGCAGCATCTCGCCGAGCTGGCCGTGGAGCGGCCGGAGTGCCGGGTCATCTCGGTGGTCGACGACGCGCAGCGGCTCATCGGGCTGGTGCCCATCCGGACACTGGTCAACGACATCTTCCTCAAGATCGTCCCGGAGCAGTTCCTTGGCGAGATCACCGACCTGGAGGGCGCGCTGCGCTACGCGACCGACCTGGGGGTTCGGACCGCGGCCGACGTGATGGTGGAGCCGGTCTGGATCCGTCCCGAGGAGACCGTTCGCGACGCGTTCGAGCGCATGCACAACGCGAACCTCAACGGGCTGCCCATCACGGACGCAGGCGGGCGGATCGTCGGCTATCTCGACCAGCTCGAGCTGCTCCTGGCCTGGGTGCGGGCGACCGGGCGCGAGGCGCTCCTGCGGCCTGCCGGCCGCTGAGCCATGGACCTGCCCGTGATCGCGGCGGCGATCATCTTCGTCGCCACCTACGTCCTGATCGCCACCGAGCGGATCCACAAGACCATCGCCGCCATGGCCGGCGGCGTTGCCATGGTGCTGCTCGGCATCGTCAGCCAGGAGCGCGCCTTCGAGCACATCGACTTCAACGTGATCTTCCTGCTGGCCGGCATGATGATCCTGGCCGGCATCATGCGGAAGACCGGCGTCTTCGGCTGGGTCGCGGTGCGCGCGGCACGGATGGCCGGGGGCGAGCCCTACCGGATGCTGGTGGTGCTCTGCGTCCTCACCGCGGTGGCCTCGGCGCTCCTCGACAACGTGACGACCGTGGTCCTGGTCGGACCCATCACCCTCTTCCTCGCCGGACGCCTTGGGCTGAACCCCATGCCGTTCGTGGTATCGGAGATCCTGGCCTCGAACATCGGGGGGATGGCGACCCTGATCGGGGATCCGCCGAACATCCTCATCGCCTCCGCCGCCCGGCTGGACTTCGTGACCTTCCTGCTGGTCATGGCACCCCTGGCGGCGATCATCCTGGCCGTCTTCCTCGTTGCCGCGCGGTGGATGTTCAGCTCTTACCTGGTGGCGGACCCGGAGCTGCGCGCCGGCCTGCTGGCCCTCGACGAGCGGGAGATGATCCATGACCCTCGGCTTCTCCGTCGATCACTGGTCGTGCTCGCGCTCACGCTCGTCGGCTTCGGTGTCCACGGCGTGCTGGGCTTCGAGCCGGCGACCATCGCGCTGACCGGGGCTGTGGCGCTCATGATCGTGGCCCGCGAGGACCCGCGCGAGGTCCTGCGCGAGATCGAGTGGCCCACGCTCTTCTTCTTCATCGGGCTGTTCATGCTCGTGGCCGGAGTGCTTGAGGTGGGGATCATCGACTGGGTGGCGCGCGAGCTCGTGGCGCTGACGGGCGGCGTGCTGACCGCCGGATCGATGCTGGTCCTGTGGATCTCTGCAGCGCTGTCGGGTGTCGTGGACAACATCCCGTACACGGCCACGATGATCCCGGTCATCGGCGAGCTGTCGAGCCCGCACGACACCCACGCGCTGTGGTGGTCGCTGGCTGCCGGGGCTGACCTGGGCGGGAATGCCACGATCATCGGTGCATCGGCCAACGTTATCCTGGCCGCCATGGCGGAGCGTGAGGGTCATCCCATCAGCTTCGGGACCTTCGCCCGCTACGGGATCCCGGTCACCATCGGCAGCATCCTGATCGCGAGCGCCTACATCTGGCTGCGCTTCCTCCTGTAGGACCGATGCGGCTGTAGACCGATGGAGCACCTCGCCCAGATCCTCACCCAGCTCTTCGTGCTGCTGCTCGCCACCAAGATCGGCGACGAGCTCTTCAAGCGTCTCCGCCAGCCGCCGCTGGTCGGCGAGATCCTGGGCGGCGTCCTGGTCGGGCCCGCGGTGCTTGGCTGGTACACCGTCAACCCCGAGACCACCCTCTTCGCCGAGATCGGGGTGGTGCTCCTGCTGTTCCAGGTGGGGGTCGAAACGCGCCTCGCCGACCTGCTGCGGGTCGGTGGCACGGCCGTGGCCGTGGGAGCGCTGGGCGTGCTGGTCCCGTTCGGCGCCGGCTTCGGCATCGGCGCGCTGCTGGGCCTCGACGCCGCCGGGAGCGTCTTCCTCGGCGCGGCGCTGACCGCCACCTCGGTGGGCATCACCTCGCGCGCGCTCGGTGCCCTGGGTGCGCTGGGCTCGCGATCAGGGCGCGTGATCCTGGGCGCCGCGATCATCGACGACGTCCTGGCCATGCTGATCCTGGCCGTGGCGGTTGGCCTCGCCGGCGGGGAGGTGAGCGTGGGGCGAATCGGCCTGCTGCTGGTCATGGCCGCGGCCTTCATCGGCGTCACCCTCCTGGCCGGGACCGGGATCCTGCGCCGACATCGGTCCCTGCTGACGATCCCGCAATTCGCCGAGACGCCCTTCCTGCCCGGGATGATCGTCATGCTTGGACTGGCCGCGCTGGCTGCCTGGATCGGCCTGGCGGCGATCATCGGTGCCTTCCTGGCCGGGATGGTGGTGGGCGAGTCCGCGGAGCGGGACGCGCTGGAGGAGGAGGTGGCGCCGGTGGCGGCCTTCTTCACGCCGTTCTTCTTCGGGAGCATCGGAGCGCAGATCGACCTGGCCGGGCTGGCTTCGGTGTCGACGCTGGGCCTGCTGGCGGCGGTCACGCTGGTGGCGGTGGCGGCCAAGTTCCTCGGCGCTCTCGGGGGTGCCTGGTCGCTCCCGCGCGCGGAGGGGGTGCTGGTCGGCTGGGGGATGGTTCCCCGGGGCGAGGTGGGGATCGTGGTCGCCGGCCTGGGGATCACCGCCGGCGCGATCTCAGGGTCGCTCTACTCGGTGGTGGTGGGGATGGCGGTCGCCACCACCCTCCTCGTCCCGCCCCTGCTGCCACGCCTCGTCCGCAACGCTTCGCACGCGGAGACCGGCAGGGAGGGCTGACCGTCCTCGCCGGACGCCGCGGGACGGGCGCCGGGCCCCGGCGGGTCAGACCACGGCCGCGTCGGTCACCTCGAGCGCGCGATCGATGATCGCGAACGCCTCCCGCAGCTGCTCCTCGGTGATGCACAGCGGCGGGTTGGTGAAGAGCCCGTTCCAGTGGGTCATCGTGTAGAGGCCGTCCGCGCGCAGGCGGGCGTCCAGCGCGGCCATCTCCGGCGCGGTGGTGTTGAACGCCGAGAGCGGCTCGCGCGTCTCGCGGTTGCGGATGAGCTCCACGATGCCGAACAGGCCGATGTTGCGGACCGCACCGACGCTCGGGTGCTTCGCCTTCAGCTCGTGCTGCAGCCCGCGCATCAGCGGGTCGAGGCGCGCGGCGTTGCCAACCAGGTCGTCATCGCGCAGCACGCCGATGGCGGCGATCGCCGCCGCGCAGCTCACCGGGTGGGCCGAGTAGGTCAGCCCGCCCGCGTAGACGCGCTCGTCGAAGGCATGCGCGATCTCGGGCGAGATCGCCACGGCCCCCAGGGGCAGGTAGGAGCTGGTCAGCCCCTTGGCCATGGTGAGCAGGTCAGGCACGACGTCCCAGTGGTCGATGGCGAACCAGCGCCCGGTGCGCCCGAAGCCGGCCATCACCTCGTCGGCGATCATCACGATGCCGTGCCGGGTGCACAGCTCACGGACGCCCTGCAGGTAGCCGTCGGGCGGGATGAGGATCCCGTTGGTGCCGGTCACCGTCTCGACGATGAAGGCCGCGATGGTGTGCGGCCCCTCGTACCCGATCACCTCCTCCAGGTAGGCGAGGTGCTCGTCCACAGGCTCCGGCTCCTCGCGGCCCCAGCGCCACGGGTCCAGGACGCGGATCACGCCAGGCACGCTGCCCGGCTCGTTCGGCCAGCGCCGGGGGTCGCCGGTGACGCTGATCGCCCCGGCGGTGGCGCCGTGGTAGGACCGATGCCGGGCGATCACCTTCTGGCGCCCGGTGAAGAGACGCGCCAGGCGCAGCGCGTTCTCGTTCGCCTCCGCGCCGCCCAGGGTGAAGAAGATGGTGTTCAGCTGGCCCGGCGTGAGCTCGGCCAGGAGCTCGCCGAGGCGACCGCGGACCTCGGTCGCAAACTGCGGCGCAGCGAACGCCAGCCTGTGCGCCTGCTCGCTGATCGCATCGGCCACGCGAGCGTCGCCGTGACCGATGTTGACGCTCATGAGCTGGCTGTTGAAGTCGATGTAGCGCTTGCCGTCCGGATCCCAGAAGTAGATCCCCTCGGCGCGGTCGATGACGATGGGGTTGATCCTGGCCTGCGCCGACCAGGAGAAGAAGGTGTGCTCGCGGTTGAGGCGCAGGATCTCGTCGGAGCTGAGCCGATCACGCGTCATGGCCATGGGAGCCTCCTCGGCGTGCGGATGGATGCGGATGCGCTGCTCGATTACACCACACCCCGCCAGCAGCCAGGGCCCCGAGCTGTCCGATCAGGGCGCCCGGAGCCTGCGCGATCAGGGGCCCGGAGCCTGCGCGATCAGGCGCTCGCGTCGACCGCGCGCAGGACGGCGTCGGCAGTGCGGTCGGCATCGGCCGCGGTCGTCGACCAGTTGCTGACGCTGATCCGCATGGCCTTCATGCCGTGCCAGACGGTGCTGCCCATCCAGGCCGTCCCCTCCTCCTGCACGCGGCGGACCACGGCGTCGGTCAGGGCATCGGCCTCCGCGTCCGTTCCGCCGACGGGCCGGAACCGGGCCAGGACCTGGTTGAGCACGACGTCGTTGAGGATCTCGATGCGGGGATCGGCGCCGAGTTGGTCGGCGATCCGCACGGCGAGGTCGCAGCAGCGTTCGACCAGGGCCCGGATCCCGCCGCGGCCGAGAGAGCGCAGGGTGGCCCATACGACGAAGCCCCTCGCGCGGCGCGAGCTGTCGAAGACGTATTCCCAGTTGTCGCGGATCCCCGAGCCCTGCATCAGGTAGGGAGCCGTCACCGCCATGGCCGCCCGGTGGGCCTGCCGGTCGCGGACGGCCACCAGGCCGCAGTCGTACCCGACGTTGAGCCACTTGTGCGCGTCGGTCGCCCACGAATCCGCGCGCTCGATGCCGGCCACCAGCGGCCGCAGGCGCGGGACGACGTGCGCCCAGAGCCCGAACGCGCCGTCCACGTGCAGCCAGGCGTTCGGCTGTGCCGCGACGGCCTCCGCGATGGGATCGAACGGATCGAAGGCGCCGCTGTTCACGTTGCCGGCCTGGGCGGCCACGATGGCCGGTCCCGAACCGGCCCGCAGGGTCGACTCCAGGGCGTCGGCACGCATCCGTCCCTGCTCGTCGACCGGGACGCGGGTCACGCGCTCGCGTCCGAGGCCCAGGTACTGGAGGGCGGTGAGCAGCGTGCCGTGCGCCTCGTCACCGATGAGGACGCGGATCTGGGGTGCGCCGTAGAGACCCCGAGTCTCCACGTCCCACCCCTCGCGCGACAGGACGGCATGCCGGCCGGCCGCCAGGCCGACCGCGTTGCCCAGACCAGCCCCGGTCGGGAAGCCGATGCTCGCCTCGGCCGGGAGGCCCAGCAGGTCGAGCAGCCAGGCCCCGGCGACCTCCTCCGCCGCCGCCGCGGCGGGCGAGGAGGCGTGGAGCGCGCCGTTCTGAGCCCACGCCGTGGTGAGCCAGTCGGCGGCGACGGCCGCCGGCAGCGCGCCCCCGATGACGAAGCCGAAGTAGCGCGGCCCCGCTGATGCCACGAGCCCCGGCTCGACGGCTGCGGCGAGCTCGCGCACCACCTGCGCCGGCTCGGCGCTCTCCTCGGGCAGGGGCGAGTTCAGGCGGTCGTGGACGGCGGCGCCATCGGCGACTGCGCCGACGTGGCGCTCCGGCAGGCTGTGGAGGAACTCCGAGGCCAGGGCTGCGGCGGTGCGCAGGGTGTCGTCGCGGTCATCCATGGCGGTCAGCCTACCGCGCGCCACGGTGATCGGCCGGTCATTCCGGAAGGCAGCCCCCGGAGCCAACGGTCAGCGTCCGGGTGGTCCCCTCGTGGATCTCCGTGCCCACGGCCGCGGCGGCGAGCGCGTAGCCCACGCCCGGCTCGAAGCGCGATGCACCGAACACGATGCCGCTCACGAGGCCGGCAGCGGTGAGCAGCGGGCCGCCCGAGTCGCCGCGCTGCACGTTGGCGCGCAGCTCCACGATGCCGCGCGTGAAGGAGCCATTGCCGTAGATGTCCGGTCCGCTGGCGTCGAACCCGGCGGTGACCACGGCCGGGATCACGGCCAGCGGGCCGCCCTGGGGATGACCCAGCGCCGCCGCTTCGGTCCCGCGCTCGGGCGTCGTGGTCGCGAGCCGCAGGACCGGCGCGCTGGCAGTTGGAACCCGCAGAAGCGCGACGTCCTGCCCGGGATCGAAGAGGATGATGTGCGCTTCGTACGTCTGTCCGCCCAGCGCCACGCTGACGGTATCCGCACCCGCGACAACGTGCGCGTTGGTGACCACCACCTGCTCCGCGGCGAAGAACCCTGATCCGAGCTGCTCGCGGCCGCACCCCATGGCCAGGACCTGGACGGTGCTCGCCTCTGCCGACGCGGCGAGGGCCTGGGCGGTGGCCGACGTCGGCGGGTCGAGCGGCGGAGCCGGAGAGGGTTCGACGCCGGCGAAGAGCTGGGGCAGCTGGGTGGGTGCGAGGAGGGATACCACCTGCGCCGCAACTCCCTCCGGGGCCGGCAGGACGCGGTTGATGGCCCCCAGCACCACCGATCCGCTGGCCGCCGGCTGCAGCGCGGGCAGGCTGCCGGCCAGGATCAGCCCGCCCACCAGCCAGACGGCCAGGATTCCCTGGCCGAGCCCGACCAGCGCCCCGCCGGCCAGGTCGAACGCCGCGAGGAGATGCTCGCGCATCGCCATCCTGGCGCGGCTGCCCAGCGCCGACCCGGCCGCCTCCCCCATGAGGGTCAGCGCCAGGAGGCCGCCTGCCGCGACGACCGCTCGGAGGGGCTGGCTGATCTGGGTGATCGCGTCGTGGAGCCCGTTGGCTGCCAGCAGCGCAACACCGAATCCGGCGGCGGCTCCCACGAGGCCGAGCACCTGCGGGAAGAAGCCGGCCCAGGCACCGAGTCCCATGGCCGCTGCGAGGACCAGGATCGCGGCGAGGTCGAGCAGGTTCACCCTTGCGCCATGCCGCGCTGGATGCGCAGCGGCGCCAGCGTCCCAAGCGACTCGGCCACGACCACCGCATCGTCGCCGGGCTCGAGCCGGAAGTCGGCGGGCGGGTTCACGTGGGCCATCCCCTCGCGGCTGATTGCGAGCAGCGTGGCGCGGTGCTCGCCGCGGAGGCGGGCGGAGAGCTCATCCACCGATAGCCCGCAGTACGTGTCCGGCAGGGCCACGCGATACAGCTCCGACCCCTCGCCGCCGGAGACGATGGCGGTCATCAGCTCGGAGAGGCCGGGGTAGAGCGCCGAGCGGGCCAGGAGACGCGAGGCCAGCCGGGACGTGACGAGCACCTCATCGGCGTGGGCGCGCCGCAGGTGCTCGACGTGGGCCGGGTTGTTTACCTCCACCACGGTCCGCACCTCCGGCGCGATCGACTCGATCGCCATGGTCGTCAGGATCGAGCGCATGTCGGCCTCGTTCGAGGGATCCGACGGGACTACCAGTGCGGCCGAGGCCTCCGCGATCCCGGCGCGGTCAAGGTCGTGTTCGCTCGTCGCATCGCCGCGTACGTAGTACACGCTGTCGCCGGCCGGGTTGCGCTCGGCGTCATGGAGGAGCACGACCCGCGCTCGGTACTCATCCGTCTTGAGCTCGCTGACCATCTCGCGTGCGGTGGTGTTCCAGCCGCAGATGACGATGTGGTCGCGGAAGCCGGCGGCTCCCATCCCCTGGCCCTCCTTGAGCAAGAAATCAATGACGAAGCCAACCACCGCGCCGGTCATGG
>CAYVLM010000003.1:0-22258 GCA_964452225.1 uncultured Steroidobacteraceae bacterium
TCTTCCGCGATCCGCTCGAGCGAATTGAGGCGGGGCGTCGCCTGGACGCGACCGGCCTGGTCGTGGCCCCCGGATTCATCGACCTCCACAGCCACTCCGGCCTCTGGATCCTCGCCGAGCCGCGGCACGAGCCGAAGGTCCGCCAGGGGGTCACCACGGAGCTGATCGGGGTCGACGGCAACGCCTACGCCCCCTTCCGCACGCGGGCCGACCTGGAGGCCTTCGCGCGACTGAACGGCGGGCTGGACGGACGGCCCGATGTCGACCTGTCCTGGGACTCGGTGGCGAGCTACCTGGAGCGCTTCGACCGCGGCGTGGCGCTCAACGTGGCGCTCGTCGTCGGCAACTCTGCGCTCCGGATCGGAGCGGTCGGCTGGGAGGAGGTCCCCGCGGACGCATCCGCCATCGACCGGATGCGAGGCACGCTGCGCGAGGCGATGGAGGAGGGCGCGTACGGACTCTCGAGCGGCCTCGACTACCCGCCGGGGTCCTACGCCTCGACCGCCGAGCTCGCGTCGCTCACCGCCGAGGCGGCGCGGCTGGGCGGCTTCTACCACACCCATGTCCGCTACCCGCTCGGTGACCGGTTCCTGGACCCGTTCCGCGAGGCGATCGCCATCGGCCGCAGCGGGGGCGGACCGGTGCACATCACCCACCTCTACCATCGGCCCACCTACCCTGGCGGGCCGGACCAGCTGCTGGCGCTGGTGGATGATGCCCGCGCTGAGGGGCTCGACGTCACGTTCGACATGTACCCCTCCGAATGGGCGGCCACGCGCCTGGCGATCCAGCTTCCCGGGTGGGTGCAGTCGGGTGGCCCTGGGCCGCTCCTGGAGCGGATCGGCGACCCCCGGATCCGCGACCGGCTGCGGCGGGAGATGGCCGCCCGGGGGGCCGCGTACACGAGCGCCGACGGGTGGAGCGACGTGCGCCTCGGCTACCTCAGCGCCCCGCAGAACCTGCGCTGGGAAGGTCGGACCCTGGCGGAGGTCATGGCGGCGACCGGCGCCGACCCGGTGGATGCCATCTGCGACCTGCTGGTCAGCGAGGACCTGCGGGTGGCGCAGGTCACCTCGGGACCGCGGACCGAGACGCTCCCCCGCTTCTTCGCGCACCCCGCGGCGATGATCGGCACCGACTCGACCTTCCTGGGAGCCCGGCCATCCCCGCGCACGTACGGCTCGTTCCCCAGGGTGCTCGGCGAGTTCGTCAGGGAGCGGGGGGCGGTCGGCCTGGAGGAGGCGGTGCGCAAGATCACGTCGGCGCCGGCGGCGCGGCTCGGCCTGCGGACCCGTGGCCTGCTGCGTGACGGCATGGCGGCCGACGTGGTCGCCTTCGACCCGGCCACCATCGCCTCGCGGGCCACCGCCGAGCGGCCGCGGCAGTTCCCGATCGGGATCGAGCACGTTATTGTCAACGGGACGCCGGTCGTGGAGGACGGAGAGCACACGGGAGCCCTTCCCGGGCGAGCCCTGCGGCGCGGGCGCGACTGACCACGCAGGAGGAACCGAATGGGTGCACCGTTTCCGGCGGACGGGATGGCCGTCACTGTGCTGCGCGTCGTCGCCGACCTGGATCGGGCGGTGGCCTTCTACCGTGACGTGCTTGGCGCCTCGCTGTACCGGGAGTACGGTGGATCCTCGGCCGTCTTCTCCTTCGCCGGAAGCTGGATCCTGCTGGTGACCGGCGGGGAGCCGACCGCGGACAAGCCGGGGGTGACGTTCTCGCCGCCACCGGACCCGGCGACGGTCTCCTGCGAGCTGACCATTCGCGTGCCCGACTGTCGCGGCGCGTACGAGACCCTCGTCGCGCGCGGGGCGGAATTCCTGACCCCGCCGTACGACTGGGGCGGTGAGGTCCGCTGCTTCTTCCGTGACCCGGACGGACACCTGATCGAGATCAGCCAGGCCGGGTAGGTGGTCAGGGACCTCCTGCCGCGTCTGCGGGGTGCTATCGTCGCGCCAAGGAGGTGCGAGGAGCGAGGATGACCACCCGAACCCTGCCCCCGGGCGGAACCGTGACCGCTCCCGCCCCGCTGGTCGTTCCGCCGGGCGTGCGCGTCCCCGGGCGGGCGGCGGGAGCGCTCCCGCTGCGCCGCGAGGGGCCCGACAAGCTGACCGGGACGGCACGCTTCGCCGACGACCTGGTGTTCCCCGGGGCCTGGTTCGGTGCCACGGTGCGCTCGTCGGAGCCGCACGCGCGCCTCCTGGGCATCGAGCTCGACCCGGCCTTCGACTGGAGCCAGCTGGCGGTGGTGACCGCCGCCGACATCCCCGGCGCCAACGTGGTGAGCCTGATCGCGGACGACCAGCCGGTCCTGGTCCCGATCGGCGGGGAGATCCGGCACGTGGAGGAGCCGGTGTGCCTGCTCGCCTCCGCCGACCGCGACCTGCTGCGCGAGGCGCGCCGCCGCGTCAGGCTGCGCAGCGAACCGCTGCCGGCGGTCTTCGACCCGGCGGTCTCCACGCATTCCTTTGCCACCTACCGGGTGGCCCGCGGCGACGCGGAGACGGCTCTCCTGGGCGCGGACCTGGTCATCGACGGCGTCTACGGGGTCGGGCACCAGGAGCAGCTCTACATCGAAGGCCAGGCGATGATCGCGGTCCCGCGCCCGGATGGCGGGGTCACGATCCACGGCTCCTGCCAGTGCCCGTACTACATCCACACGGCCATGACCCGGGCACTGGACATGAGCGCCGAGCAGGTGGTGGTGGTCCAGTCGGAGACCGGCGGCGGCTTCGGCGGAAAGGAGGAGTACCCCTCCATGATCGCGCTCCACGCCGCGCTGCTGGCCCTCAAGGCCCGGCGGCCGGTGCGGATGATCTACGACCGCCACGAGGACATCAGCGCCACCACCAAACGCCACCCGGCCCGCGTCCGCCACCGGACCGGAGTCACCCGGGACGGCAACCTCGTCGCGCAGGTGGTGGAGGTGGTGATGGACGGGGGCGCCTACTGCACCCTGTCGCCGGTGGTCCTCTCCCGCGGCGTGCTGCATGCCGGGGGGCCGTACCGCTGCGAGAACGTCCTGATCACCGGGCACGCCATGGAGACGAACACGCCCCCGAACGGGGCCTTCCGGGGCTTCGGTGCCCCGCAGGTCGAGTTCGCGGCCGAGATGCAGGTCAACCGGGTCGCGGAGGCGCTCGGCGTCTCCCCGCTCGAGCTGCGGGAGCGCTGGGCGTACCGCGTCGACGATGTCACGGCGACCGGGCAGGTGCTGCGGGAGAGCGTCGGCGCCCTCGACGTCCTCGAGGCGGCCACCGGCGCGGCGGGCTACGAGCGGCGCCGGCACCAGACCGCGCAGGCCCGCGCGCAGCGGACGGCCGGGGCGCGGCGGGCCTCCGGCATCGGCCTGGCCATGGCCTGGCATGGTGCGGGCTTCACGGGCTCGGGCGAGGTGCACCTGGCCAGCGTCGCCTCGGTCGAGCTGACCGATGCCGGCCGCATCAGGGTCCTGGCCGCGTCCACCGAGATGGGCCAGGGGACCAGGACCATCTTTCCGCAGCTCGTCTCCGGGACCCTGGGGATCGACCCGGACGAGGTCGATGTCGCTCCGCCCGACACCTCCATCGTCCCCAACTCCGGGCCCACCGTCGCCTCGCGCACGGCCATGGTGGTCGGCGGGCTGCTCATCAAGGCCGCGCAGCGGCTGCGGGCGCAGGTCGAGGAGGCGACCGGCAGGTCGTTCGCCGATGCCTACCCCGACTACGCCCGGGAGCACGGTGGGCTGCGGATCGACGAGCGGTTCAGCCCCTATCCGGGGCAGCCCTTCGACGACGCGACCTACACCGGAGACGCGTACCCGTGCTACGGGTGGGCCGCCTGTGTCGCAGAGGTGGACGTGGACCTCGACACCGGGGAGGTGACGGTGAAGTCCGCGGTGGCCGCCGACGACGTCGGCCACGTCATCCACCCGGTGCTCTGCGAGGGGCAGGTCGAGGGCGGCACGCTCCAGGCGGTGGGCTACGCCACCATCGAGGAGATCAAGCTCTCCGATGGACGGTACGTCAACAACCGCCTGGCGACCTACCTGATCCCCACCGCGCTCGACGCCCCGCGCATCACCACGATCCTGGTCGAGAAGCCGTACTCCGGCTCTCCGCACGGCGCCAAGGGGGTCGGCGAGCTTCCGATGGACGTTGGGGCGCCGGCCGTGGTCGACGCCATCCACGATGCCACGGGCGTCTGGATCACGGAGCTGCCGGCCAGCCCCGAGCGGATCCTGGCGGCGCTCGCCGGCACGGAGCCGCCGCCCTTGCCCGGCGCGAGCCAGCCGGCGCCGAACGGAGCGGCATCGTGACCTACCGGCTGACCGTCAACGGCGATCCGGTCGAGGTCGATGCGCCGGGCATGCGCCGGCTGCTCGACGTCCTGCGCGAGGATCTTGGGCTGACCGGCACCAAGGAGGGCTGCGGCGAGGGCGAGTGCGGGGCGTGCTCCGTGCTCCTCGACGGCGCCGTGGTCGACTCCTGCCTCATCCCCCTGTGCCAGGCGGAGGGCGCCGCCGTTCAGACGGTCGAGGGACTCGCCGCCGGTGACGGGCTCGACGTGCTGCAGGCGGCGTTCCTCGAGGCCGGGGGCGCCCAGTGCGGGATCTGCACGCCGGGGATGCTGATGGCCGGGCACGCGTACCTCGCGGGGCTGGCTCCCGGTGCGGCCTCCTCCGAGGACGCCATCCGGACGGCGATTGCCGGCAACCTGTGCCGCTGCACCGGCTACACGAAGATCGTCGAGGCGATCGCCCTGGCCGCGGAACGCCGGGGCGCCGGGGCCGGCGGAGGCTGATCGGCCATGCCGCGACCGTTCGAGCCGTCCGTCGACTCTCCCCGCTCGCTGGTCGAGGCCTTCGCCCTGCTCGCCGGCGCGTCAGACGGACGCGCTCGTGCGCTGGCCGGCGGGACAGACCTGCTGGTGCAGATCACCGGTGAGCTCGGGGACCCGCCGGAGCGGGTCGTAGACCTCTGGCGCCTGGACGAGCTGCGCGGGATCGAGCAGGACGGCGACGACCTGGTGATCGGTGCCCTGACCACGTATACCGAGCTGCGGCGCTCCCCGCTGGTCGCGGAGCACGTGCCGGCCCTCGCCGATGTCGCCGCCACCATCGGCGCCGCGCAGATCCAGAACCGCGGCACCATCGGCGGCAACCTGGCGAACGCCTCGCCCGCGGGGGACACGCTGCCCATGCTGCTGGCCACCGACGCCGAAGTCGTGATCGGCTCGGCCACGGGCGAGCGGACGGTGCGCGCGGATGCGTTCTTCCCCGCCTATCGCCGGACGGCCCTGACGCCGGAGGAGCTCATCCTGCGGGTACGGATCCCCATCGATCGGCGGCGCGAGCTGCGCTTCCGGAAGGTCGGCACCCGGCGGGCGCAGGCGATCAGCAAGGTCGTGCTGGCCCTGGCGTGGCGTGCGGATGGAGACTCGAGGGCGTGGCGGGACGTGCGCCTGGCGCTCGGCTCGGTGGCGCCAACGCCAATTCGTGCCGCCGCGACGGAGCAGGTGCTGGAGGGGAGTGCGCCGACCCAGGCGACCGCCGATGCGGCCGCTGCCGCGCTGGAGGCGGAGATCCACCCCATCGACGACGTCCGCTCCACGGCGGCCTATCGACGCACGGTCGCCGGCCGCGTCCTGCACCGCCTCATTCGCGACGAAGGCGGCTGGTGAGACGACCGACCCGGGACGAGGTGTCGCTCTTCCCGGACGCGGCCGCGTTCCGTGCCTGGCTGGAGCATCACCACGCTGACACCACGGAGCTGTGGGTGGGTTACTACAGGAAGGGAGTCTCGAAGACGGGCATCACCTATGCCGAGGCGCTCGACGAGGCGCTGTGCTTCGGCTGGATCGACGGGATCGGCTACAGCGTGGACGACGAGGTGCGAGTGAACCGCTTCACGCCGCGCACGAGGCGCAGCACGTGGAGCACCGGGAACGTGCGCCGGGTCGAGGAGCTGCGCGCCGCGGGCCGCATGCACCCGGCCGGGATCGCCGCCTTCGAGGCCCGTGCGCCACAGCGCACGGGCCTGTACTCGTACGAGAAGCGGCCGGCCGACCTTCCCGACGACTATCGACGGCGCCTCGAGGCGAACGCCGCCGCCCTTCGCTGGTGGCGGGCGCAGACTCCGGGCTATCGGCGCACCGCCACCTGGTGGGTGGTGAGCGCCCGCCAGGAGGCGACCCGCGAACGGCGCCTGGCTACCCTGATCGTCGACTGCGCCGCGGGCCGCATCATCAGGCCGCTCGCCTATGGACGGGACCGATAGCCGACACGCCGCCGCGAATCGAGATCACCGGGCTCAGACGCTGACCGCCGCCGTCAGCTCGCGGAGCGCCAGGACCGTGCGCCAGTTGCGCGCCGTGGCCGGCGTGCCCAGGTCGAGGGAGAGCTTCGAGCGACCCATGCCGTTCGGGAAGTGGACGTAGACCTCCCGACCGTCGATGACCAGCTCGTCCGGCGCGAAGCGCTCGGGCCGCAGGGCGGCCACGCGCCGGATCCGGGTCCCCCGCAAGGAAGAAGACGTGGAGCTTCACCGGATCGGGCTGGATGCTCTCGAAGGGGTGCCTCGCTGCGATCCGCTCCAGCTCCGCCCGGTTGCGGCACACGACGGGCACCTCGAAGCCGAAGCGTGCCGCGAGAGCGGCTTCCAGCTCGCCCGCGACCTCTTCGGGGGCGCCGTCGGCGGCGAAGACGACGTTTCCGCTCTGGACGTAGGTCGTGACCTGCTCGTGGCCCAGCGACGCCACGAGGTCGCGAAGCGCCGCCATCGGCACCCGGTGGTGGCCCCCGAGGTTGATGCCGCGCAGCAGCGCGACGTAGACGTCAGCCATGAGCGCGAACGAGCGTACACGCTGGCCTTGGGCCGCGGGGCGCGTCATGCTTGTCGGGACAGAGCACGGAACGGAGGTCGGCATGCGAGGGATCGAGCTCGGACTGGTGCTTCCCACCTACGAGGACGTCCCCTCGGGCGATGCTCGCCGGTGGGATCAGCTGCAGGCCATGGCGCTGCGCGCGGAGGATCTCGGATTCGACACCGTGTGGGTGCCCGACGAGCTGTACTGGCGGGTTGAGTCCTGGCCGGGGCCGCGTGGATGGTGGGAGTGTGTGGCGATCACCGCTGCTGTCGCCGCGGTAACGTCGCGGGTCAAGATCGGCACCTGGGTCCTCTCCAACCCCCATCGCAACCCGACCCTGACGGCGAAGATCGTCGACACCCTCGACGAGATCGCGGGAGGGCGCTTCGTGTTCGGGCTTGGCGCAGGGGGCGGGGGCGACGAGATGGCTGCCTTCGGCTACCGCCAGGACCACGTCTACGGGCGCTTCGAGGAGGCGTTCGGCCTGATCCTGGAGCTGCTCAAGACCGGCAGGGCAGACCACCACGGGACCTACTACAGCGCCGAGGATCTCTCGCTGCAGCCGCGGGGCCCGCGCCCCGGCGGCGTTCCGATCCTGCTCGGAGCCGGCGGGCCGAAGATGATGCGGCTCGCGGCGCGGCATGCCGACACCTGGAGCTGGTTCGCCACCGAGAGCAGCCACCCCGACGCGTTCGCGCCGATGCTGGCCGAGCTCGACGCGGCGTGCGTGGAGGTAGGACGCGATCCGGCGAACATCGGCCGCTCCATTGGCGTGTTCATCGAGCCGACCGAGGAAACCGGTGTGGCGCAGTACGACCTTGGGGAACCGATCCGCGGGTCGGCACGGGAGATCGCCGATGAGCTGCGCCGCTTTGAGGAGATGGGGGTCACCAGCGTCGAGATCATGACCTGGCCGGGGACCATTGCCGCGCTCGACGCGATGGCGCCGATCCTCGAGGAGCTGGACCACTCCTAGACGGGTTCCCGGCACCGGGATGGCCGCCGCGTGCACCCAGGTGCACAATTGGGCCATGGCGAAGGCGAATCACAGGGCAGCGACCGTCGCCGGGCAGGCGCCTCGCGGCCATGAACGGCCGGTCGAGGAGGTGGCCGCCTCGACGCGCACCATCAAGAACAAGGTCTACCTCGCCGAGCTCGGCAGGCTCCAGATCGAGCTCGTCAAGCTCCAGGAGTGGATCAAGGACACGGGGATGCGGGTGGTCGTGATCTTCGAGGGACGCGACGCGGCCGGCAAGGGGGGCGCCATCAAGCGCATCACCGAGAGCCTCAACCCGCGCTTCGCCCGGGTGGTGGCGCTGGCGACGCCCACCGAGCGCGAGAAGACCCAGTGGTACTTCCAGCGCTACGTCCCGCACCTCCCGGGGGCGGGCGAGATGGTGCTCTTCGACCGCAGCTGGTACAACCGCGCCGGCGTCGAGCGGGTGATGGGCTTCTGCACGGACGAGGAGTACCAGGAGTTCCTGCGCTCGTGCCCCGAGTTCGAGCGGATGCTGGTGCGCTCGGGGATCACGCTGATCAAGTACTGGTTCAGCGTCAGCGACGAGGAGCAGGAGCGCCGCTTCCAGGCCCGGATCGACGACCAAACCAAGCGCTGGAAGCTCTCGCCAATGGACCTGCAGTCGCGGGCCCGCTGGGTGGAGTACTCGAAGGCCAAGGACGCGATGTTCGCCCACACCGACATCAAGCAGGCGCCGTGGTGGGTGGTGAACGCCGACAACAAGAAGCGGGCCCGGCTCAACGTGATCGCCCACCTGCTGAGCCTGATCCCCTACCGCGACCTCACGCCGGAGAAGATCGTCCTGCCTCCGCGCGAGCCCGACATAGGCTACGTCCGCCCGCCGATGTCGGATCAGAACTTCATCCCGGAGATCTACTGAGCCCTCCCCCGCCTCCGGCACCGCCGGGAGGACCCGCCCACGGGGATCGAAGAGACGGAGGTGAGCCGATGCAGTCCGCCGACACCGTGGATGGCCTGCGCGCGATCGCGCATGCGTTCGATCGACACGACCTGGATGCCATCATGGCCTTCTTCAGCGATGATGCCGTCTTCGAGGCGCCCCGGGGGCCGGAGGCGTGGGGTGCCCGGGTGAGCGGCGCCGAGGCGATCCGCCGCGCGTTCGCGGGCCGGTTCGAGGGAATCCCCGACGTGCGCTACCTCGACGATGACCATTTCGTCTCCGGCGACCGCGGCTGCTCGCAGTGGACGCTTCGCGGGACCGGGGCGGACGGCACCCCCATCGAGATCCACGGCTGCGACCTGTGGACGTTCCGGGACGGTCGCGTGGTGCTCAAGGACTCCTACTGGAAGATTCGGACCTCGTGAGGAGATGCAGATGAGCGAGACTGGGGCTGGCGCGGGCGATCCCATCGCCTGGCGGGTGGTGCCGGAGCACGCGCCGGTGTTCAGCAGTGACGGAGAGGCCGTTGGAACGGTGAGCGAGGTGCTCGGCTCGGAGGAGGAGGACATCTTCCACGGCATGGAGGTGCATCTCGGGCGGCTCGGCCACCGGGTGCTGGTCACCGCGGACGGGATCGCCGGCATGACGACGGCCGGCGTGACGCTGGCGATGACCAGTGACGAGGTCCACGCCCTGCCGGAGCACACCGAGGAACGAGCCTTCGAGCTGGGGTGGACCGGCATCATCCACAAGCACCTCGGGTGGGTGAAGGAGAAGGACTGGGAGAGGTGACGCCGGGCCGGGCGACCCCTGGCCATCCGTCGACCTCCGGCTCAGCGGCCTTTCCTGCCGCGCTGAACCGGTTCGTGGTGCTGGGAGCCGGCGCGTGGGTGCTGTCGGTCGCCTTCTTCGTGGTCCAGGCCATCGCGCAGGCCGCGTCCAGCGTGCCGTACCACCTGACGAGCAACGTCATCAGCGACCTGGGAAACACGGCGTGCGGCCCCGACGTCTGCTCGCCGCTGCATGTCGCGGTGAACGTGACCTTCGTCGTGGTCGGCATGCTCCACATCGGCGGGGCCTTCCTCACCCACGCCGCCTGGCCCGCGGACTGGAAGCGGGACGCGGCGCGCACACTCCTCGTGATCGCCGGCATAGGTCTCGTTGCGGCCGGGTCGGCGCCGGAGAACGTGAACCCGGACCTCCATTCCTGGGGGGCGCTCACAGGGCTGATCTCGCTGAACGCCGCCATGGTCTTCTACGGGTGGTCGCTGGGGACGGCCGGGCGACTGCTTGCGGCCCTGACGGGCGCTACTGGTTTCGTCGGGTTCGCGGGGTTCCTGCTTTTCCTCAGCGGGCCATCGGTCGGTCCGCCGGGGATCACGGAGCGGATCGCTGACTACCCGGCGACCCTCATGGTCGTCGTCCTAGGGGTCTATCTGCTGATCGCCGCTGCATCCGGTCGCCGCGGCGTTGGCCGGCGGGCGTCGCTGAACCGCTGACGGACCCACCCGGCCCTTGACATCGCGCCCCCGCCGACGGACCGTGACGCATGGTGGCAGGTCCCATGGGGCAGCGCGGTGCACTGACGGGAGAGCCCACGACGCTCGGGTTCCTCGGCAGCCTGCCCGAAGCGGCGGCCGAGGAGCTGATGGTCGATGCTCTTCGCATCCGCGTCCCGGCCGGCGGCGAAATCTTCCAGGACGATGCTGAGCCACGCGCGATCGTGGTGCTCGATGGCCTGCTGCGGCTGTATCTCGGTTCCTACGAGGGCCGCGAGGTCACCATCCGCTACGCGCGCAGCGGCGATGTTCTGGGCCTGGCGCTCGTGCTGGGCGCTCCCGCTCCGGTCACCATCCAGGCGCTGACCGAAGCCTCGGTCGTGGCCCTGCGCATGAGCGTGCTCCGGCGCATGATCGAGCGCGATCCTGCCGTCGCGCGGGCCTGCGCGGCCGAGCTCGCCCGACAGCTGGTCTCCGCCTTCGACGAGATCGCCGAGCAGGCGTTCTTCACGGTGCGCCAGCGGGTGGCGCGTCGGCTCCTGGATCTTGCCGCCCCCCGGCCGGACGGCACCCTCGTGGCACGGATCACCCAGCAGGAGCTGGCCGACGCCGTGGCCTCCACGCGCGAGGTCGTCGCCCGCGCGCTGCGCGAGCTGCGCATGGCACGGCTCGTCGGCGGACGGAGCAGGGGCATCGTGCTGCGCGATCCCCTGGGGTTGCGTGAGGAGGCGGCCGGGATGCCACGAGGGGAGCCCGCGTAGCATCACAGCGCGCCGTCGTGCGTCTAGGCGGTGACCTCGCGCATCAGCAGCATCGGCATCGGCTTGGTGGGCACCCAGCCTCCGGTGATGCGCTGAAGGGGATTGAGGGCAACGAGGCGCCAGCCATCCTTGCCCAGCTCGTTCAGCCGTGCCAGGAACTCGTCGTTGTGGGTCGTCTCGTTCTCGTGGTACGGCGCCGGCTCGATGCGGTACTCGATGCGTGTCATGCTGCTGCTCCTTTCTGCTGCAGCGTCCTCATTCATCAGGTTGGGGACCGATCCGGGGAGATGTCTGTGCCGCCGGCTCCCGGCCGGGGGCTTCCCGTATCGCGGCCCGCCGAGAACCACGCTAGTCGCCCCGCGTTCGCGTGTCTGTGACTTGTGTGCTGACGGAGCGTGACTAGGCGTCGAGCGAGCCGAAGAAGCGGCGGATCTCCGTCTCGACACGGGTCGGGTCGTCGTACAGCCCGAGCGAGTGATCCGCGCCGGCGATCTCCGCCTGCTGGGCCCAGGGGTAGCGCTCCTGGTTGTGGCGCCGCGCCTCCCGGCTGACCAGTGATCCTGCGTCGGGGTCGCCGTACACGAAGAGCAGAGGACCCGCGTATGCGCCGGGCCACGACTGGAGCTCGGGGACCAGGAGGAGGCCGGCGAGGTCGTCGTGCTCCCAGGCGGCGAAGACCGCGGGATCGGTGGCGAGGAAGAAGTCAGCATCGGCGAGGAGCTCGTCCTCGGACTCAATCTCGCCCAGCGTCTGACCACGCGTCGTGGGCACCTGGGCAAGCCTGCGAGCCAAGTCCTCGCGTCCGGTGGCGGCCCGCATGGCCCTGGCGTACGCGCCGTACACGGGAACCCGAGGCCTGTGGAACGCCACGTGGACCGCAGGGTCGAGTGGCTGGTCCAGGCTCACGAAGGCTCGGAACAGGTCCGGTTCGCTGACCGCTGCCGCGAGGCCGAACCACGCGCCGGCCGAATGGCCGATCCCGAGCACGGGTGCGCCGGCAACCTCGCGGACGAACGCCGCGGTATCCGCCACCCAGTCGGCGATCCGGTACGGGGCAGCGTGCTCGGATTGCCCAAGGCCGCGATGGGTCATGGTGAACACGTGGTGGTCCGGCTCGAGCGCGTCGAGCAGCGGCCGATAGTCCTCCCAGGTATCGGGGAAACCGGTGAGGAAGACCACGGTCGGGCCGTTGTCCCTGCTCTCTCCATGGCTGAGGCGAACCCCGTTGACAGTCACAAAGCCGGACTCCATGCGGAGAGGATACGCGCCGGCGCGTCGCCGACCGAGCGGCAAGGCCGACAGTCGAGAGCGCTCCCCCACCGCGAGGCTTGCATGGTTGCTGAGTCGGCTTTATAGTTAACCAACATGTTAAGTCTCATGCCGGAACGAACGAGCGCGGATCTCGACCTGCTCTTTGGTGCGCTCGCCGACGCGACCCGCCGGAGCATCGTCGAGCGACTCGCGGAAGGTGAGGCGACGGTCACCGAGCTCGCGGCTCCCTTCTCCATCAGCCTCCCGGCGATCTCCCGGCACCTGAAGGTGCTCGAGCATGCGTCGCTCATCACCCGGAGCCAGGAAGGCAGGTGGCGGCACGCGCGCCTCTCCCCTACCTCGCTCGGGAGCGCGGCGGCATGGCTGGCGCGCTACGAGCGGTTGTGGACGGAGAGCTTCGACCGCCTCGACGACCACCTGGCTCGACTCACATCGGAGCAGCCGCAGCCGCGACCGAAGGCCGATTCCCAAGACCAAGCCCGAGAGAGGTAGACCGTGACCACGAAGACGACCCCACAGCTCGCACTGACACGTATCTTCGACGCGCCGCGTACGCTCGTGTACCGGGCGTTCACGGAGCCCGACCACCTGGCAGCCTGGTGGGGCCCGATCGGCAATTCACTGCCACGCGACGAGATGGATCTCGACGTGCGCCCCGGCGGCCACATGCGGTGGACGGAGCTCTTTGCCGCGGATCCTCGCGTTCGGGTCCATATCCGCATTGACCTCACGGAGGTCGTCGACGGCGAGCTGCTCGACGGCGTCATGCACGTCAGCGGCCAGCTGCCCGAGGGTCTCGAGCCGTTCGAGACGAGGGTGCGGATCGAGTTCGGTGACGAGGCTGACGGACGGACGCGACTCGAGGTCCGCCAGTGGCTCGCAGACCACCTGGCACCTTCCAGCGAGGCGGGCTGGCTCGAAGCGTTCAGCAAGCTGGACGGCGCGCTGGCGACCTTTACAGGAGTCCTGAGATGACCCGGCATCTGATCTCGTTCGATGACGGCGCCGTCGCCTGCCGCTGCGCCCAGGAGGTCCGCGAGTTCGTGCCGGACCCGGGCGTCTGATCGCGGCCAGCCGGCCCTGGGCTAGATCCTGCCCGCGTTGGCCCAGAGCAGCGCGGCCGCGACGCCGTTGTCGATGTACTGGCGAACCTCTTCGTCGGTGAGACGGCGCTTGCGATGCGCAGCAGCCAGCCGGGCGTTGCAGAGGCCGCAGAGGCGGGTGCCGTCGGGTAGCGTTCGCCGGCCGGAGAAGAGGACGGTGCCAATCGCGGTCGGCTCCGCACATCCGAAGCAGGGCTCGCTCGCAGGGTCGAGTTCAGACTCGCTCATCAGGGGCCCTCCCCTCGCTCCGCAGCGTGCGCCGGGCGCAATACTGCTACTGCCGCAAGGTGCACAATCGGCACCCAGACCCGAGGAAGGAGGATCGAGTGGAGATCGGGCAGGAGCTTGACGAGCTGGCCGCCCGCTACACGCGTGCCCTCGCTCAGCAGGACGTGGAGGGCCTTGTCGCGTGCTATACCGAGGACGCCCAGCTTCTGTTTCCAGGGGTACCCATTCTCCGCGGCCGGGAGGCGGTCGCGTCCGCCATGCGCGAATGGGTCAAGGACGGACCGGTCAGGGTGCGCTTCGACCGACAAGATGTCCTCGCCGATGGCGCGATCGTGGTCGAAGTCGGCGAGATCGTCGGACCATTCGGCCCGCGAAGCAAGTACGTCGTGGTCTACCGGCGCCAGCCCGATGGGAGCCTTCGGATCGCGGTCGACTCCTCCAGCAGCCTGGGCGACCAGCGGCAGGCCGAGTAGGCAGCCGGGTAGCGAGTCGCGAACGTCAGGTTGGGAGGCGGTCTTCGATTCCGGCTTCGAGGGACGGAAGCAGCACCACGCTCTCCTGTTCGTTCGGATCGGTTCGCGCGAGCACCGCGAACATTTCGACCTCCCCGGTGTTGACCGGGAGGTGCGGGCAGTTGGCCGGGATGTAGACAAAGTCGCCTGCCTCCAACTCCGTCCGGTGCCGGAGGCCCGGCCCATGGAAGACAGTCCCGGTGCCGGCGACCATGTAGACCGCGGTCTCGTGGTTCGCATGGAGGTGGACCTTGGCGCGACCCCCGGGCGGAATCCTGAGCGTGTGCAGGCAGAGATGCCTGGCCCCGGTGTTCTCGGCAAAGATGCCTTCGTCGTAGGTCAGCCCCTGCTGCCCCTCGTACGTCCGCTGGTTGCGGACCAGCACGGCCTCGCCCGATCCAATCGGCTCGTGATCCATGCCCGCCCTCCGCTTCGGGTTGTTCGACGGTGATGATGACATGCGCCAGTGCTCGTTCATGTCGCCGGCACCGCTGACGCCAGCGTCGCTGACGGTCGACCTACGACGCCGGCGGATAGAAGCCCACGCCGTCGACCTGGCAGATGTCCGGGATCCCACTGATCTTGCCGCTGAGGTCGTCACCTTCGTGGAAGACGACGGTCCCGTCCGGAGCCACCACCTCGGCCCGGCCGTTGAGCAGCCAGGCCGAGAAGCCCCGCGGCCAGACGAGGTCAATGGTCTGGCCGGTGTACTGGCCGATGAAGACCACCGCGTCTCCCTGGCGGGCCACCTGCCCATGCGCCACGGTGTCTCCCGGGCAGGCCCAGTGCACCGGGATGACGGCCGCCGGTGCGGCGGTGGCCAGGGTCAGGGCCGTGGCCTCCGAGGGCAGCGGCGCCGGCGTCCGAGGCGGAGCCGGCTGCGGCGTGGGTTCCTGCATGAATCCGCATCCTGCCAGGACGATGGCCAGGAGGCAGGCGCACCCCAGGCTCGTCGCGTGCTGTCGCATTGCGCTCTCACCCCCCTGTTGGCGATGACGCGAGGCTTCGCGCCTCTCGCATTAGCGCTGGCGGCGCGCTCTGGGTCAAGAGCCGGGGGACCTCGGCTGTGCGAGGCTCGCCTCACTCGAGCGAGCGTTCCAGGTAACGGCCGGCACCGCGGCGTCCGACGAAGAGCCCGTCGCGGACCGCCGGCTCACCGCGCAGCAGCACCGTACGCACCGAGCCCGGGACGGTCATGCCCTCGAAGGGGGTGAAGTCCGAGCTGTGATGGAGATCGGCCTGGCGGATCGTGCGCGGTGAGTCGGGGTCGAAGAGGACCAGGTCCGCGTCCCTCCCGACCGCGACCGCCCCCTTCCCCGCCAGTCCGAACAGGCGTGCCGGCGTGGTCGAGAGCAGGTCGACCATCCGCTCGACGCTGATCCGTCCCCGCGCGACCCCCTCCGCGTGGACCACGGACAACAGGGTCTCGATCCCCGGCGCCCCGTTGCTGATCTGCGGGAACGGCGGGGCCGGGAGCCGCTTCTCGACCGCCAGCCGGTCGGGAACGTGGTCGGTGGCCACCAGGTCGAGGCCGCCGGCCTGCAGGCCGAGCCACAGGGCGGAGCGGTCGGCAGCGGAGCGCAGCGGGGGCGAGATGACGGAGCGGACGACATCGGCCTCGTCGGGCGCGTCGTAGAGGGCGTCGGTGTGCACCAGGTAGGGTGGCGTGGTCTCGGCGTACACCGGCCAGCCCCGGGCCCGGGCGGCCACAACCTCGGCGAGCGCATCGGCACAGCTGAGGTGCACCACGTAGACCGATGCGTCCGCAGCCCGCGCCAGCGCGATGGCGCGGTGCGTGGCCTCCGCTTCTGCGTACGCGGGCCGCGTGAAAGCGTGGTAGCGGGCGGCGAGGTTGCCCGCCTCGACGGCCTGGGCCGTCAGCGCGTCGATGATGGTGGCGTTCTCGCAGTGGACCTGGGTCATGCCGCCGTGGCGGCCGGCGACGCGCAGGACCTCGAACAGCCGGTCGTCGCTGAGGCGGAAGTCGTAGATCATGAAGGCCTTGAAGGTCGGCACGCCGGCGGCGATCAGCGCGGGCAGCTCTTCGGCCGGATCGGGCTGCATGGGCGTCAGCACCGCCGAGAGGCCGAAGTCGACCGCCGACTCGCCATCGGTCCGGGACCGGAACTCATCCATCCCGCGCAGGAGGGAGGAGGCGCCACCCTCGCTGATCCCTGCCCCCGGGTTGTTGAAGGCGAGGAAGGTGGTCGTGCCGCCGAACGCCGCCGCCACCGAGTCGATGTAGAAACGATCCGGCAGCTCGCTCGTCGGCAGGCGGGTGTGGGTGTGGACGTCCACGACGCCCGGCAGGACGAGCATGCCGCTGGCGTCGAAACGCCCGGCCTCCGGGTGGTGGCTGGCCAGGCCCGGCGCCACCGCGGTGATCCGGCCGCCGGTGATGGCCACGTCGGCTGCGAAGGATCGCGTCGCGGTGACCACGGTCCCTCCCGCGACGACGGTATCGGTCACGCGTCCTCGCCGATCGCGATCGGCTGCGCACCGTCCCAGAGGGTCCGTCGTCCCACCTCGCGCAGGCGGTCCCGCCATCCGGCGTCCGGCACGATCGTCGCGAAGTGGTTTCCCGCCAGCTGGCCCAGCTTGGAGCTGAAGGCGCAGGCCCCGTACGGGAAGAGGATCTCGCACTCGGAAAGGTCACCGGTGTAGATGAGCAGCTCCCCGGGCGCCGGGTGCGAGGTGTGGTGCTCGTAGCCGACGTCCAGGCGCAGGTCGCCGAACGGGATCCAGGTCGACTCGCCGCTCCAGCGGCAGTGGATCAGCCGGCTGCGGATGGGCAGCAGGCCGCGAACGGCGGCGACGGTCGCGGGCGCATCCGCCTCCCAGCGGGCGGTAAAGTGGAGGTCGGCAACCTGGATCTGCAGCTCGGCCATGCGCGGAGGATACCGTGGCCACCGACGCCCCGACCATCTCGACCCACGTCCTGGACCTGGAGACCGGTGAGCCCGCGGCCGGCTTCCCGGTGGCCCTCTTCCGGCTCGGCGATGACGGCACCCCCGAGCTTCTGGCCGAGACCGAGACCGATGCCGACGGGCGCGTGCGCGCCCTCGCCGACGCTCCCCTCGTTCCCGGGAGCTACCAGCTCGTCTTCGACGTCGCCGCGTACCTCGAGCCCGAGGACCGCGACGCGTTCTTCGAGAACATGGCGGTCGGCTTTCGCGTCGACGATCCGGAGCGCAGCTATCACGTTCCCCTGCTCCTGACGCCGTTCGGACTGTCCACGTACCGCGGCAGCTGACGCGCGTGGCCGGGACGCTCGCCTCCGGCGGTCTCACGGTCCGCGACTTCGCACCCGGCGACCGCGACTGGGCGTCGTCACTGCTCGCCAGCCACGGGGGCGGGGTTACCGTCGTGGCGCGCCTCGGCGAGCTGATCGATCCGCTGGAGCTCGACGGGCTCGTCGCCGAGCGTGATGGCCGGCCGGTGGGCCTGGCCACCGTGCACGAGACGCCCGGGCGCGGGCTGGAGGTGGTGAGCCTCCACGCGGACCCGCCCGGGGCGGGAGCCGGGACGGCGCTCCTCGAGGTCGCCCGCCAGGTTGCCGCGGCGAGCGGGCACTCGCGGCTCTGGCTGGTCACCACCAGCGACAACCTGCCGGCAATCGGCTTCTACCTGCGCCAGGGCATGCACGTGGCGGGCCTGCACGCCGATGCGGTCGAGGCGGATCGGCGCCTCAAGCCGCAGATCCCGCTCGTGAACCCCGAGAACGGCCTGCCGATCCGCGACGTGGTCGAGTTCGAGTGCGATCCCTCGGTGGCGCCGCTCGCCCACCTGGCGTTCGTGACCGTCGAGGACCTGGACCGGCTTCCGCCCGAGGCCGCGGCCCGCGAGCTCGCCCCCCTCTTCGAGGGAGCGCCGCGCTTCCTGGAGCGGCTGGTCGCCGCCCGTCCCTTCGGGTCGGACGAGGGGCTGGTCGCGGTCGCGGTGGAGGTGGCCCGGAGCCTTCCCGACGAGGAGGCGGTGGAGCTGGTCGACTCCCACCCGCGGATCGGCGCCGGTTCCGCGTCCGTATCGGAGCTGAGCCGGGCGGAGCAGGGCTACCCCAATGCTGCAGAGGGCGAAGAGCCGGCGCCCGAGGATGCCTGGGTCGACGAGGAGCTGGCGGACCTCAACGAGGTCTACGAGGCCCGCTTCGGGTTCCGCTACGCGGTCTTCGTCGCCGGGCGCCCACGATCTGCGATCATTCCGCTCATCGAGGCGGCGCTCCGCAACGACCGCGCCGCCGAGCTGCGACGGGCCGTCGACGAGTGCGTCCGCATCGCCGCCGACCGCCTCGTCACCCTGCGCGGCGGTCCGCCGCCCGAGCCGGAGGAGTGGGCATGAGGCACGAGATCCAGTACGGGAAGGCGGACGTCCGGGTCTACCGCACCCACGGCACGCCGCTGCGCGGGGTGACCCGCATCCCCGAATCGGCGTTCGCCGGGCGCGACAACGCGCTGATGGCCGCCGAGATCGAGGTGATCGTCCACGGCGACGCCTTCTGGGAGGCGTACACCGTGGGTGACAACCGCATGGTGGTCGCCACCGACACGATGAAGAACTTCATCCAGCAGGTGTCGCTCTCGACCGATGCGGCGACCCTGGAGGGCTGGCTGCACGACGTGGGCGCGTCCTTCCTGTCGACGTACCCGCAGATGGAGTCGGTCACCGTCATTGGGCGCGAGCTCCCCTTCCCCGCCTCGGTGGTCCCCGGCGACGAGCCCGGCTCGTTCGCCCTCTCGGAGGTGCTCTTCAGCCGCGACCGCGACGACCACGCCACGGCGCGCCTCGACCTCGAGCGGGGTGGAAACGACACCATCCGCATCACCGACCAGACGTCCGGCCGTGCGGGGCTCCAGCTGATCAAGATCACCGGGTCCTCGTTCGCCGACTTCGCCCGCGACGCGTACACAACCCTCCCCGAGCGCCGCGACCGGCCGCTCTACATCTGGTGCGACGTCGGCTGGACGTACGCCGATGCGGCCGATGCGCTCGGCCGCAGGCCGGAAGCCTACGTCGCCTCCGAGCAGGTCGCCGACCTGGCGGCATCGGTCTTCCACGAGTTCGTGAGCCTCTCCATCCAGCACCTGCTGCACGAGATCGGCCAGCGGATGCTGGAGCGCTGGCCGCAGCTGGCGTCGGTCAGCTTCGAGGGGCAGAACCGGCTGTGGGACATCGGCGCCGAGTCCTCCGACGACGAGCGCGTGAAGGTCTACGCCGACCCGCGACCGCCGTTCGGGCGCATCGGCCTGGTGCTGCGGCGCGACTGACCACCCCCGCCGGCCGGCGTGGCGGGCAGGTCGAGGCGCATGCGCGGGAGGGTGCGGCCCGGGACCACCGAGGAGGGGCTGCGCCCGATCTCGCGGCCACCCATGGCGGTGTAGAAGCCCAGCGCGTACGGATCGGCGTCCCACTCCAGCGAACGGGCGCCGAGCCGCCGCGCGACGGTCACGGCATGACGGAACAGGCGCCGGCCGAGCCCCTGCCCGATGTGGGCCGGCTCGAGCCACAGGTCCTCGAGCTCGGCACGGGAACCGTGCCGGGTGACCCGGTGCCAGCCGACGGGGACGCCATCGGCCTCCAGGACGTACACCGCCTCGCGCCTGACGTCGTCGGCGTCGAGGTGCAGGAGCGGGCGGACCGCCTCGAGAAACTCGGCCGAGTACGGCCAGTGTCCCTTGGACCGATGGGCCAGCTCGCGCAGCGCGGCCGCCTCCCCGGGACGGGCCTGCCGAATCCGCGACCGGCTAGGTGGGCTGCTCGTTGTGGCGGACGCGCTCCGCGAGCGCCTGGAGAACGGCCACCTGGACCGTGGGGAAGTCGGCCATCAGCTGGTTGAACTCGCGGTGGCCGACCACAAGGAGCCGGGTCTCCCCCACCGCACGGGTCGTGGCCGACCGCGGCTTGCCGTCGACCAGGGCGATCTCCCCCAGGAAGTCTCCGGTGCCCAGCCTGGCGACTTCGCGGTCGCCGATCTCGACCGACACCGCCCCGGACAGCACGATGAAGAACTCGTGGCCGGTCTCCCCCTCCCGGGTGAGGGTCTGGCCGTCCGGGACCGCGATCTCGTCGGCCAGGGTCTCGAGCTCGTCGATCTCCCGCCCACCGAGGTGGGTGAAGAGCGGAATGCGTCTCAGCTGGTCGCGCCTGGAATCGGCCATGTGCTCCGACAGGATAGCCCGCGGGCGCAGCGCCGAACAGGCCGCCGCGCCGGGTCAGTCGACGTCGTCCGCTCCGAGCGGAGGATCGAGCCGGGGCAGCTCGATAGCCGGGCAGCGATCCATGACGACCAGGAGGCCGGCCTCCTGCGCCCGCTGCGCGGCGGCTTCGTCGATGACGCCGAGCTGCATCCAGACCGCCTTCGCGCCGATGGCGATCGCCTCGTCGACATGGGCGCCGGCAAGGTCCGCACGCCGGAAGATGTCGACCACCTCAATCGGGTTGCCGCGTGCCGCGGCGGCCTCGGCGGCGCTGGGCAGGTCGGGGTAGGCGCGCAGTCCATGGACCGCCGGCTCGCGCGGGTTGACCGGGATCACGTCATAGCCGTAGCGCAGGAGCGTGCGCGAGACCCCGTGGCTCGGCCGGTCGGGGTTCGACGAGCAGCCGACCACGGCCCAGGTGTGCGTCTCGCGCAGGACGCGTCCGATGACGGCCGGTTCGCCGAACGGATCGGTGGTGACGCTCATCTCGTGCGGGCCAGCTCCTGCAGCGCCGCCTTGATGCGCGCGTCAAGGCCGTCGCCGCCTCCCGCCACGGCAGCGGCTGCGCGCCGCGCCTCGGCGGTGGTGTAGCCAAGGGACTCCAGCGCCGCGACCACGTCGGAATCGGTCCCGCCGAGACCGGCCACCGCGAGCCCCGCCGCGTGAACCTTCTCCTTGAGCTCCAGGATGATGCGCTGGGCCGTCTTGCGCCCCACGCCGGAGACGGAGGTGAAGACGTCGGTGTCATCGTTGAGGATCGCCAGCTGAAGGCGCGTGACCGGGTGGGCGGCGGTGATGGCCAGCGCCAGCCGGGGTCCCACCTGGGAGACGGTCATCAGCAGCTCGAAGAACCCGAGCTCGTCGGGGGTCGCGAAGCCGAAGAGCGCCTGCTGGTCCTCGCGAACCAGGTGGTGGGTGAAGACCGCCGCCTCGGATCCGGGCCGCAGCCTGGCGAGGAGCGACGGGCCCGCCACGATGCGGTAGCCGATGCCGCCCACCTCGACCAGGGCGTAGTCGGGGCCAAGGTGAGTGACCTGGCCGCGGATGGAGCCGATCATGGCGCGGTCATCCCGGTGTCGCAGTGCGCGGCTCAGCGGCCGCACGATAGAGGCAGCCGATGGCGATGGCCAGCGCGTCCGTGGCGTCGTCCACGGCGCCGGCGAGGCTGATTCCGAGCAGCCGCCCCACCATGCCGGCGACCTGGGCCTTGTCGGCGGCCCCGTTGCCGCAGACCGCCTGCTTGACCTCGTTGGGGGTGGGCTCGTCGATCGGAAGCGCGGCCCGGGCGGCAACCAGGAGCGCCACGCCCCTGGCCTGGCCGACCGCCATGGCGGTCTGAACGTTGCGCTGGAAGTACAGCCGCTCGACCGCGATCCGGTCCGGGCGATGCTCCCCCACCAGGCCCCGCAGCGCCGCCTCGAGATCGGCGAGCCGCTCCGCATCGGTGCGCCCGGCGCTGGTGCGGACGACGCCGGCATCGACCAGGCGCAGCCGGTCTCCCTCAAGGGCCACGACCCCGAAGCCGAGCGACGCCGTCCCCGGATCGATGCCGAGCGCGATCACCGCCACATGGTAGCCGCCGGGCGCCTAGACCATGGAGGCCTCGAGCTGCTCCATCAGCTCGCCGGGGATGTCGAAGTTGGCGTAGACGTTCTGCACGTCGTCGAGCTCCTCGAGCCGCTCCACGAAGCCCAGCACCGCCCGCGCGGTCTTCTCGTCGCCAATCTCCACCAGCGCCGTGGGCTCCATGGAGAGCTCGGCCGATTCGGCCTCGTACACCGCGGCGGCCAGGGCGCTGCGGACCTTCTCGAGGTCGGCAGGCTCGGTGGTGACGGAGAGTGCCCCTCCCTCGGGCGTGCCGACGTCGCTGGCTCCGGCGTCGATGGCGGCCAGGGTGATCTCGTCCGGGTCGCGCCCG
>CAYVLM010000004.1:0-21163 GCA_964452225.1 uncultured Steroidobacteraceae bacterium
CATGAAACAGCTGGAGGCGCAGATGATGATGCGCCGCTACGAGGGCTTCATCCGATGACGGCCGCGGGCGACCGGTCGGCCGAGCCGGTGCCCGCGCGCCGCATGCTGCTGCTCGTCGGTGCGGTCGGTGCCGGCAAGGGAACCCAGGCCGAGATCCTCGCCTCCCGGCTCGGCCTGCCGCACCTCGCCAGCGGCGACCTCTTCCGGCAGGCGCTACGCGAGGGAACGCCGCTGGGCGAGCAGGCGCGGGCCTACATGGAGCGCGGCGAGCTCGTCCCGGACGAGGTGACGATCGCCATGGTGATGGAGGAGCTCGGCAAGCCCGATGCGGCCCGCGGGGCCATTCTCGACGGCTTCCCGCGGACCGTCGCACAGGCCCGCGCGCTCGACGCAACCCTCGCCGCCGCAGGCGAGCGGATCACCCGTGTCGTCTTCATCGACGTCCCGCCCGACGAGCTCGTCGAGCGCGTCTCGGGTCGCTGGGTCTGCCCCACGGACGGCACGCCGTACCACACCGTCACCGATCCGCCACGAGCCGCGGGCATCTGTGACAAGGACGGGACGCCGCTTGTCCAGCGCGACGATGACAGGCCCGAGGTCGTTCGTGCTCGCCTCGCCAAGCAGGTTCCGCCGATGCGCGAGGTGCTCGCCCACTACACCGAGGCCGGTGTCGTCGTCCGGGTGGACGGCCGCGGCGGGATCGGTGAGGTCTCCGACAGGATCATGGCCGCGCTGGAGGAGGCGCGCCGAGCCACCGGATCCCGCTGAGCGGATGGGCATGTTCGCTCGGCCGCGGATGGTCACCCTCAAGCGGCCGCAGGAGATCGCCCGCATGCGGCAGGCAGGCCGGGTGCTGGCCTCGATCCTGGAAGCCTTCGAACGGGAGCTGCGGCCCGGGATCACCACCGCGTACCTGGACCGGATGGCCGACGAGATGATGCGTGAGGCGGGCACCGTGCCGTCCTTCCTGGGCTATCACGGGACGTATCCGGCCAGCATCTGCGCGAGCATCAACGACGAGGTGGTTCACGGGATTCCGTCACCCACGCGGCTGCTCTACGAGGGCGACCTCATCGGCCTCGACATCGGCTGCATCTGGCAGGGCTGGCACGCGGACTGCGCCCGGACCTGGTCGGTCGGACCCGCCGCCCCGCCGGTCCAGGAGCTGATCGACGCCACCCGTCGAGGGATGGAGGCGGGAATCGCGGCCGCCGTTCCCGGCAACCGCCTCGGGGACGTGGGTGCCGCGATCGAGGCGGTCGCCCACGAGCATGGCTACGGGATCGTCCGGCCGTTCGTGGGGCACGGGATCGGCACCGAGATGCACGAGGAGCCGTCGGTCCCGAACTACGGCACCCCCGGCAAGGGCATGCTCATCCAGCCCGGGATGTGCTTCGCGATCGAGCCCATGTTCACGCTCGGTTCCGGCGACGTGGCGGTCCTCGAAGACGACTGGACGGTGGTGACCACCGACGGCAGCCTGGCCGCACATTTCGAGAACACGATCGCGGTGACCGAGCATGGTCCCGATATCCTGACGGTGCCGTAGGGTGCTGGATCGCCTGCTCTTGCGCCTCATGACGCCGCTCGGTATACTGCTCGTTCCGTGGGTCGCCCTGTGCGGCGGCCTTTCGCTGTGTCCCAGACAGAGAGCAACGAGCAGCAGATCGAGGGTGCGTAGCGCTTGGCGAAGAAGGATGCCATCGAGGTCGAGGGCGAAGTGATCACTCCGCTCCCGAACGCGATGTTCAAGGTGCGGCTGGAGAACGGCCACGAGGTGCTGGCCCATATCTCCGGCAAGCTGCGCCAGAACTTCATCCGCATCCTGCCTGGTGACACCGTCCGAGTCGAGCTGAGTCCCTACGACCTCACCCGGGGTCGCATCACGTACAGGATGAGATGAAGGTTTCTGCGTCGGTGAAGCCCCGCTGCGAGCGCTGCAAGGTGATCAAGCGCTCCGGTGTGGTGATGGTCATCTGCCCCATCCCCAAGCACAAGCAGCGGCAGGGGTAGAGGCACCGTGGCACGTATCGCCGGCGTCGACATCCCGCGCGAGAAGCGCGTGGTCGTCTCGCTCACCTACATCCACGGCATCGGTCCGACCTCCGCGCAGCGGATCATCGAATCGGCCGGGGTCTCACCCGACACCCGCGCCCGCGACCTCACCGAGGACGAGGTGAACCGCCTCCGCGAGGTGATCGATCGCCAGTACAAGGTCGAGGGCGATCTGCGGCGCGAGGTGAGCATGAACATCAAGCGTCTGATGGAGATCGGCTCGTACCGCGGCGTTCGCCATCGGCGCAACCTGCCGGTCCGCGGCCAGCGGACGAAGACGAACGCCCGCCAGCGGCGCGGCGCCCGCAAGACGGTCGGCGTCCGGCGCAAGCGGTAACCCACCGGGGTCGGCGAGGGCGGCCCCATCGGACCCATACGAGCACAGGAGTTCCATGGCTGAACGCAAGCGCGCGTCGCGCGCCAAGAAGCGCGAACGGAAGAACGTCCCGGTTGGCCACGCGCACATCCAGTCCACGTTCAACAACACCATCGTGACGATCACCGACACGAGCGGGAACGTTGTGAGCTGGGGCAGTGCCGGTCTGGTTGGCTTCAAGGGTTCCCGCAAGAGCACCCCCTACGCCGCCGCGCAGACGGCGGACGGCGCGGCCCGGCGTGCCATGGAGCACGGGATGCGCCAGATCGAGGTCTACGTCAAGGGTCCGGGCGCCGGCCGCGGGTCTCGAGGTGACCGCCATCACCGATGTGACCCCCATACCGCACAACGGCTGCCGCCCGCCAAAGCGGCGCCGGGTCTGAGGCGCGCGACGTGGCCCGTTATACCGACCCGGTCTGCCGCATCTGCCGCCGCGAGGGGCTGAAGCTGTTCCTGAAGGGCAGCCGCTGCTACACGAAGAAGTGCTCGTTCGAGCGGCGATCCACGCCGCCCGGGGCCTACGCCACCCGCCGCCGCAAGGTGAGCGAGTTCGGGCTCCAGCTGCGGGAGAAGCAGAAGGTCCGCAAGAGCTATTCCGTGCTCGAGCGCCAGTTCCGCAACTATTTCGAGAAGGCCGCCAAGCACAGGGGGATGACCGGTGAGAACCTCCTGCGCCTGCTGGAGATGCGCCTGGACAACGTCGTCTTCCGCATGGGGTTCGCCAGCAGCCGTGCCCAGGCACGTCAGCTGGTGAGCCACGGCCACTTCGCTGTCAACGGCCGACCGACCAACATCCCGAGCTACGGGACCAGGGTCGGCGACCGGGTCGAGGTGCGCGAGAGCCGGCGTGGCCGCGAGCACTTCAAGACCGCAACCGAGACCATGAAGTCGGCGCAGATCCCCGAATGGGTGAGCGTTGACGCGACGAAGCTTGCCGGGACGGTGCTTGCCGAGCCGGCCCGCGAGCAGATGCCGCTCGAGTTCAACGAGCAGCTCGTCGTCGAGTACTACTCGCGATAGGAGCCATGGACCAAGACCGCATGATTGAGCTTGAGACGCCTCGGATCGACGAGGTGGAGACAACCGGAAACCTCTCCCGTTTCGAGGTGAACCCGCTCCGCGCGGGGTACGGGGTGACCCTGGGCAATGCGCTGCGCCGCGTGCTGCTGAACTCCCTCGAGGGGGCAGCCGTCACCTCGGTCCAGATCGCCGGCGTATACCACGAGTTCAGCACCATCGACAACGTCAAGGAGGACGTCACCCAGATCGTCCTGAACACCAAGAAGCTGAGGCTGCGCTCCTTCGCGCACCACCCCGTCACGCTCAAGCTCATCAAGCGCGGCGCGGGTCCGGTGACCGCGGCGGACATCACCGAGTCGGCCGACGTCGAGATCATCAACCCCGAGCTCGTGCTGCTCACGCTCGACAGCGACGCGGGATCGATCGAGATGGATCTCACCGTCGAGACCGGAGTTGGCTACCGGCCGGCGGAGCATACCGAGGACATGCCGATCGGGGTGATCCCGGTCGACGCCATCTTCTCGCCTGTTCGCCGGGTGAACTTCGCGGTGGAGAACACCCGTGTCGGCCAGATGACGAACTACGACAAGCTCACCCTCGAGATCGAGACGGACGGGACGGCCACCCCGCAGGCCGCGCTGTCCCAGGCCGCCGACATCCTCGTCCGCGAGTTCAGCCGGTTCGCCGACATCGGCCGTCGCCCCGCGGAGGGAGCCGAGGAGCTGGCGACCCCGGTGGCCCAGAACCTGCTGGACACGCCGATCGAGGACCTGGACCTGCCCATGCGGGCGTACAACAGCCTGAAGCGCAACAACATCACGAAGGTCGGCCAGGTGCTGGCCCTGTCGGACGACGAGTTCCTGCGCATGCGCAACTTCGGCAAGAAGAGCCTGGACGAGCTCAAGGAGCGGCTGGCTCTGCGCGGATTCATCGTGCCGGAGCCGAGCTCCGTTGACGAGTCCGATCTTCCGGGGTCGGCCGAGCTGGATGAGGCGGTCGCCGCCGAGCTGGACCGGGAGGCGTAGATGCCGCACCAGATCGCGGGCCGGCGGCTGGGCCGGGCCGGCGACCACCGGATGCACATGCTGGCGAACCTCGCGGTCGCCATCCTGCGCTACGAGCGGGTGCGAACCACGGAGGCCAAGGCCAAGGAGGTGCGCGGCCTGGTCGATCACCTGATCACCGTGGCGAAGCGCGGCGACCTCTCGGCGCGGCGCACGCTCGCCGCCGACCTGCCGCAGGAGCCATTGATCGTGGAGAAGCTGATGGGCGAGCTGGCGGACAAGTACGCCGACCGGGCCAGCGGTTTCACCCGGATCGTGAAGATCGGTCCGCGGCTGGGGGATGCCGCGCCGATCGTGCAGATCGAGCTCGTCTAGGCGGGTTCGGGTCGAGGAGATGCCCGCCCCGGAGCGCCGATGCGCCCGGGCGGTGCTCGAATACGACGGGACGGCCTTCGCCGGCTCCCAGTACCAGCCGGACGCTCGGACGGTGCAGGGGGAGCTCGAGGAGGCCCTTAACAGACTGACCGGCGAGCGGGTGAGAATCCACCTCGCCGGGCGCACCGATGCCGGGGTGCACGCCACCGGCCAGGTCGCCGCCTTCTGTGCACCGCGCCGCATCCGCGGCGAGAGGTACAGCTGGCGGGAGCTGCAGCGACGGCTGAACGCCGTGCTGCCCGATGACCTGGCGGTGCGGGCACTGCGCACCGCGCCTGCGGGCTTCGATCCGCGGCGCGAGGCGGTGGCCCGGGTGTACCGCTACCGAATCCGGATGGGCGGCAACCCCAGGCCCCTGGACCGGCACCGGACGCTCGAGATCGGAGACCGCCTGGATGTCGCGGCGATGCGAGCCGCGGCGGCGCTGCTTCCGGGTCACCGCGACTACGCGGCGCTGGGAGGCAACGACCACGGCCGGACCGTCCGGCACCTGTCGGAGGTGGTGGTGCTGCGGCGCGGCACGCTGGTGGAGATCCGCGTTACGGGGGACGCCTTCCTGCGGCGGATGGTGCGGAGCATTGCCGCCATCCTCATGGAGGTGGGTCGCGGCGGCCTCTCCGCGGACCAGGTTCCCCGGCTCCTGCAGTCGCGGTCGCGAGCCCTGCACGGCAGGGCCGCCCCGGCACGGGGGTTGACGCTCGAGCGGGTCGTCTATTGGAATGAGCACCGTCGGCGGGACCGCGCCGACGGGCGAGAGAAGAGGAGGAGCGCCGGCGCGGGCAGCAGCCCGACCCGGGCTCGAGAAGAGCGAACGTGAAGACCTACGCAGTCAAGGCGAGCGAGATCGAACGGCGCTGGTGGGTGGTCGACGCGACCGACCAGACCCTCGGGCGGCTGGCGACGCGCGTCGCCACGCTGCTGGAGGGGAAGCACAAGCCGATCTACTCGCCGCACCTGGACACCGGCGACCACGTGGTCGTCATCAACGCGGCGCGGATCAGGGTGACCGGCAACAAGCTGGTCGACAAGAGCTACTTCCGCCACTCCAACTACCCGGGCGGCCTGAAGGAGGAGACGCTCGCCGCGCTTCTGGCCCGCAAGCCGGAGCTCGCGATCGAGCGGGCCGTGAAGGGGATGCTTCCCCAGAGCCGCATCGGCCGGGCCATGTTCCGCAAGCTGAAGGTCTACCCGGGCGCCGATCACCCGCACCAGGCCCAGCAGCCAACCGCAGTCGAGCTGTGAGGAGATCGAGTCGATGAGCACGAGCTACGTCTACGGGACCGGGCGTCGCAAGACCGCCATCGCGCGGGTTCGGCTGCTGCCCGGCGACGGCGGGATGGTGGTGAACGGCAAGGACGTCGAGGAGTACTTCGGGCGCGGTCCCATGCTCGCCGCCCTGCGTGCGCCGTTCAGGGTCACCGAGACCGAGGGCCGGTATTCGGCAAGCATCCTGGTGAGTGGTGGGGGACTCGCCGGGCAGGCCGGTGCCATCCGCCACGGGATCGCCCGGGCCCTGGTGAGCGCCCACCCCGATGCGCGCACCGCGCTCCGCGAGGCCGGCCTTCTGACGCGTGACCCCAGGGCGAAGGAGCGCAAGAAGTACGGGCTGAAGCGCGCCCGCAAGGCCCCGCAGTACACAAAGCGCTGATCCGTTCCCGGTCCAGGGGATCTCGGCGGCTGCGCCGGGGCCCTTTGGTATCATCCCGACCGACGCTGCAGGACCGGCCGCACTTGTGCTGAACGCGATCCGGGAGTTCTTCGACACGTACCTCGGGGGGAGCTGGACGTCGATCGTCGACATCCTCCTCGTGGCCGTTGTCATCTACTGGCTGTTCATCCTGATCCGCGGCACGCGCGCTGTCCGGATCGTCATCGGCCTGTCCATCCTGTACCTCGTCTACCTCGGTGCCCAGGCGCTCGACCTGAGGCTGCTCTCCACGCTGCTGCAGACCGGTGCCGTGGTCGGCCTCTTCGCCATCGTGGTCGTCTTCCAGCCGGAGCTGCGCCGCGCGCTGGAGCAGATCGGCCGCGTGGGTTCGCTGAACAGGCTCTTCGTGTCGGGTGAGGCGGCCGCGGCGGAGAGGGTCGCCGGCCAGGTGAGCCAC
Source organism: uncultured Steroidobacteraceae bacterium (assembly GCA_964452225.1). Taxonomy (GTDB): domain Bacteria; phylum Chloroflexota; class Limnocylindria; order QHBO01; family QHBO01; genus CAVXEH01. The sequence goes on from CAYVLM010000004.1 coordinate 6,996, forward strand.
GCCGCGAGGCTCCTGGCGGGATCGCGGCACGGTGCCCTGATCGTGATCGAGCGGGACACGGGCCTCCACGATCTGGCGGCGGACACCGGCGTCATCCTGAACGCCGACCTGCGCGCCGAGCTGCTGGTGACCATCTTCTACCGCGGGACGGCCCTCCACGACGGCGCGGTGATCATCTCGGGCGACCGCATCCTGGCCGCGGCGGTGGTGCTGCCCCTGAGCCAGAACGTGCTCGACTCGGAACGGTACGGGACCCGCCACCGGGCGGCGATCGGCATCAGCGAGCAGACCGATGCCCTGATCGTGGTCGTCAGCGAGGAGACCGGCTCCATCAGCCTCGTGCTGCGCGGGCGGATCGAGCGCAACCTGACCGAGGATCAGCTCCGACGCCGCATCCTCAACCTCATCCGTCCGCAGACCCCCAGGCGGGCGATGCCGATCCTGCGCCGCACGCTCGAGGGCCGCTGGGGGCTGGGGGGCAGCGAACCGAGCGGACCCGTGGATCCCGAGGCCCGGGTCGTCGGCGGTGAGCCCCGGCGTTCGGCCGGGACGCGCCCGCGCCAGCGCGCACGCAAGGCTCCGGAGGAGGCGGACAAGCCCGGAGAGCCCGTCACACCCGCGGAGCGCAACGTCTGATGGTCCGGCTCTTCCGCAACTGGCAGCTCAAGCTGGGGGCGATGGCGCTGGCCACGATCCTCTACACGGGGCTCGTCTTTTCCGGCTCCTTCCATGACTCCCGGATCGGCGGGGTGCCGATCAGCAGGATCAACCAGCCAAGCGGGGCCTACGTGATCACCACGGAGCTTCCGCCGCTCGAGATCGAGTATCGACGCTCGAACAACGCGGTCGCGCCGGTCACCGTCGACAGCTTCGCCGCCACCGTGGACCTCTCGGACTACGACATGCAGCGTCCCGGCCAGCCGCAGAGCCTGAAGGTGACGGTCAAACCCCTGGCCAGCGGGGTGAGCGTGCTCAACTTCACCCCGTCATCGGTGACGGTCACGCTCGACGTGCTCGCCTCCAAGGAGGTCGCGGTCCGTGTCGAGCACGGGGCCGTCCCCGCGGGCCTCGAGCTGGGGACCGCGACGCTCAGCACCGAGACGGTGACCGCCCGCGGGCCGAGCTCATTCGTGAGCCAGGTCGCCGACGCCGAGGCACGGGTCTCGATCGACGCCTCCGGGATCGATTTCCACAGCCAGGTGGACCTTCGCCCCGTTGACGCCAACGGCAACCTGGTCCCCTCGGTCGACCTGACCCCCGGCGTCGTCACCGTGGACATTCCCGTGACCCAGGTGGAGACGAGCAAGACGGTGCCGATCAGCGCCGTGCTGGGCGGTGCGCCGGCAGCCGGATACACCATCGACCAGGTCACGATGAACCCGCCGGTCATCACCCTGCGAGGAACGCCGACGATGCTCGCCGACGTGACCGAGGTGTCGACCGAGACAATCTCGGTGGCCGGGCTCTCGGGAACCAGGACCTTCTCGGTCGGCCTGCTGACGCCCGCCGGCCTCGACCTGGCGCCGGACCAGCCGAGCACGGTGACCGTCCGGGTCGCCATCAGCGCCGAGCAGGGAAGCCGCACCTTCCTGGTAGGCATCACCTGCACCGGGGCCGCCGCCGGTGTCACCTGCCTGCCCCAGTCATCCCAGGTCGCGCTGACCCTGTCGGGGCCGATTCCCGTGCTTGCCGGGCTGAGCGCCGGCGACATCACGCCCGTCGTCAACGTCAGCGGGCTCCCGGCCGGCCAGCACCAGGTCACGCCCACCGTGAACCTGCCCAGCGCGGTCAGCCTGGTCTCGATCTCGCCAGGGCAGGTGACGGTGGTCATCAGCCAGCCCCCGACCCCGTCCCCTGGCGCCTGAGTGGCCCGTCTCTTCGGCACCGACGGGATCCGCGGGGTAGCGAACGTCGACCTGACCCCCACGCTGGCCCATGACCTGGGTCGCGCGCTGGGCCACCTGCTGGATCCCGAGCGCCACGCCAACGGCGAGCGGCACCGCGTCGTCATCGGCCAGGACACCCGGCGATCAGGGGACATGCTGGTCTCGGCCGTCGCCTCTGGGCTCGCGAGCGTGGGCGCCGATGTCGTCCTCCTCGGCGTGGTGACGACCCCGTGCCTCGCGTTCGTTGCCGGCAGCGGGGCGTTCGACGCGGGGGTCATGGTCAGCGCGTCGCACAACCCGGCGCCCGACAACGGTCTGAAGGTCGTCTCGGGAGGGCGCAAGGTCGACGACGAGGTGGAGGACCGGCTCGAGCACCTCATCTTCCAGGCGGAGGCGCTGCCCGGACCGGGCAACGATGGCCTCGGCCGGATCGTTCGCGATCAGGCGCCGATCGCCGCGTATAGGGCTCACCTGGCCGATGCGGCCGGCGACGTCTTCGAGGGCCTCAAGATCGCCATCGACTGCGCGAACGGGTCGGCGAGCGTGATCGCACCCGAGCTCTTCCGCGACCTCGGCGCGGAGGTGACGGTGCTCTTCGGCGATCCGGACGGGACGAACATCAACGAGGGCTGCGGCAGCACCAATCCGGAGCCGATGGCGCGCATCGTGCGCGACCACGGGCTCGATGCCGGGTTTGCCTTTGACGGCGACGCCGACCGGCTCATCGCGGCCGACGAGCTCGGCGCGCTGGTGGACGGTGACGCCATCATGGGCATCTGCGCGCTCGACAGGCTGTCCCGCGGGACCCTCCGGAACGAGCTGCTGGTGGTGACGGTGATGAGCAACGGGGGCCTGGACCGCGCCGTTGCGGAAGCGGGGGGGCAGCTGCTCCGCACCCCGGTCGGCGATCGCCACGTGCTCGAGGCCATGGAGCGCGCCGATGCGGTGCTGGGAGGTGAGCAGTCGGGCCACATCATCTTCCGCGACCGGGCGGCGACCGGTGACGGGCTGCTCACGGCCATCGAGCTGACCAGGACCCTGCGCGCCAGCGGGACCTGCCTCTCCACGCTCGCCGGCCGGATCCCGAGGCTTCCGCAGGTGGTGATAAACTCAGCCGTCCGTCACAAGGACCAGTGGCAGGTGGATCCGGAGTTCCGGTCTGGCGTGGCGCGTGCCACGACCCTGCTGCAGGGACGAGGGCGGATCCTGGTCCGGCCGTCGGGGACGGAGCCCAAGATCCGGATCATGGTCGAGGGTGACGACCACGAGGAGATCAACGCCATCGCTCGCGAGCTCGCCCGGCTCGCCGAGATGCGCCTGAACTGACCATTCCCCGCTCACAGGAGGGCGACCCATGTGCGGCATTGTTGGGTACGTGGGCCCGCGCGACGCCGCCCCGATCCTCCTCGAAGGGCTTCGTCGGCTGGAATACCGCGGATATGACTCGGCTGGAATCGCGCTGCTCACCGCGCAGGGTGACGTCTTCATCGAGAAGAAGGCCGGCAAGCTCACCAACCTGACCGAGCACCTGAACGGAGGCGCGCCGTCAGGGCATCCCGGCATCGGGCACACCCGCTGGGCGACCCACGGACGACCGACGGACGAAAACGCCCACCCGCACCGTGACTGCACCGGGCGCCTGGCGCTGATCCACAACGGCATCATCGAGAACTACGCCGAGCTCCGCGACCGCCTTCGAGCCGAAGGCCATCGGTTCCTGTCGGAGACCGACACGGAGGTCCTCGCCCACCTGATCGAGTCGAAGTACAACGGCGACCTGGTCGAGGCGGTCCGCCTGGCCCTGCGGGAGATCCGTGGCGCCTACGCCATCGGCGTGATGCACCTCGACCACCCCGACCGGATCGTTGGCGCGCGCATGAACGTGCCGCTCATCGTTGGTCTCGGCAAGGGCGAGGCGTTCCTGGCCAGCGACGTTCCTGCCATTATGGAGCACACCAAGAACGTCGTGATCCTCCACGAGGGCGACCTCGCCGAGGTGACCGCGGACGGGATCCGCATCCTCGATCTCGACGGTGACCCGGTCAACCGCAGCGTGACGCGCATCAAGTGGAACCTCGAGGCGGCCGAGAAGGGCGGCTTCGCCCACTTCACCCTCAAGGAGATCTACGAGCAGCCGCACGCGATCCAGGAGGCGCTGCGCGGGCGGGTCTCGACCAACGGGAGCATCCGGCTTGCCGAGCTCAGGGCGATCGCGCCGAAACTCGCGGCCGCGAAGCGTTTCTACATCGTCGGGTGCGGGACGGCCAGCTACGCGAGCCAGGTCGGAGCTTCGCTCCTCCAGCAGTGGGCCGGCGTCCCCGCCGTGGCGCAGATCGGTTCCGAGATGCGGTACTCGCCCCCGCCGATCGACGCCGAGACGGTGGTGATCAGCGTCAGCCAGTCCGGCGAGACCGCGGACACCCTGGCTCCGACCCGGCTGGCCGCTGAGATGGGGGCCACCGTCGTGGTGGTGACCAACGTGGTCGGTTCGGCGCTGACGCGCGACGCCGATGCCGTCTGCTATCTGCAGGCCGGGCCGGAGATCGCGGTCGCGAGCACCAAGGCCTTCGTGACCCAGGTGCTCGTGCTGGAGATGATCGCGCTCGAGGTCGCGCGCCTTCGATCCCGGATGAGCCCGCACCAGGTGCAGACCATCGGGCGAGCCATGCGCGAGCTGCCGGGCCATGCCGCCGAGACGCTCAAGCTCGCGCCGCAGATCAAGAAGGTGGCGCGTCGCTACGCGGCGATCACCAGCGCCATGTACATCGGACGCGCGCTCGGATTCCCGATCGCCATGGAGGGGGCGCTGAAGCTGAAGGAGCTCAGCTATATCCATGCCGAGGGCTACGCCGCGGGAGAGCTGAAGCACGGCCCGATCGCGCTGCTCGACGCGGAGACGCCGCTGGTGGCGATCGCCACGCGCGGGACGACCTACGACAAGGTGGTCAGCAACGTGGCGGAGGTCCGCGCACGCGAGGCGCCGGTGATCGCGGTGGCCACGGAGGGCGACGAGGAGATCGGACGCTACGCACGCGACGTGCTGTTCGTGCCGGAAACGATCGAGGCGCTGGCGCCGATTGTCGCGACCCTGCCACTCCAGCTGCTTGCCTACGAGATCGCGGTGGCCCGCGGGAACGACGTGGACCAGCCGCGGAACCTGGCCAAGTCGGTGACCGTGGAGTAGTGAGCCGCCACGAGATCGGGGTTGACCTGATCGACATCGATCGGATCGTGGCCGTCCTCGGCCGCTTCCCGGAGCGCTTCCGGCGCAGGGTCCTGACCGATGCCGAGGATCGCTACTGCCGCGGTCGCGTGGAGCGGATCGCCGGCCGCTGGGCGGCAAAGGAGGCCGTGAGCAAGGTGCTTGGCCTGGGGGTGCGCGGCGTGGGGTGGCGCGAGATCGAGATCCTGCCGAACCGGGCCGGACAGCCGCAGGTCTATCTCCACGCCCGCGCCGCCGCGAGGGCGGCGGTCCTTCAGCTCGAGGAGCTCACCGTCTCGATCACGCACGAGCGACAGGCGGCTGTCGCCGTCGCCATCGCGCACCGGGGCGAGGGGACGCGCTGATGGCGGTTCACGCCATCTCGGGCCGATGGCTTCGCGAGCATCTGCCGGCCCGCGGACCGCGCAGCCACAAGGGCACGTACGGAAAGGTGCTCGTGGCCGCAGGATCGCTCGAGTACAGCGGGGCAGCCTTGCTCGCCGGGCTCGGGGCCGCGCGCAGTGGTGCCGGACTGGTGTGCCTGGCAGTGCCCGAGACGCTCGGGCTGCGGCTGATCGGCGAGGTTCCCGAGCTCATCACCCTCCTGCTCGAGGAGGAGGCGACCGGTCTCACCGGACCCAACGGCTGGCGGAGGCTCGCCGGCGAGGCAGCCTCGTACGATGCCACCGTCCTCGGTCCGGGGCTCGGTCGGCAGCCATCCACGCAGCGACGGACCCGGAACCTGGTGAGCGAGCTGCGGAAGCCGGCCGTCATCGACGCCGACGGGCTGAACGCCCTCGCGGAAGGCGATCGCTGGTGGCGATCGGTGTCCGCCCGGCTCGTGCTGACGCCGCACCCGGGCGAGTTCGCCCGCCTCACGCGGGCGTCGGAGATCGGAGGACTCGCGGAGGACGATCAGTACCGGACCGATCGCGCTCGCGAGGCTGCCCTGCTCTGGGGCCAGGTGGTGGTCCTCAAGGGCGCGCACTCCGTGGTGGCCGATCCCGACGGCGAGGTATTCGTGAGCGAGGTGGCCACACCGGCGCTGGCGACCGCCGGCAGCGGCGACGTCCTGTCGGGGTGCATCGGTGCCTTCCTTGCCGCCGGGTGCGAGCCGCTCGCGGCGGCGGTCCTGGGCGTCTCGGCGCACGGAGCGGCGGGAATGCTCGCCGAGCGACGGATCGGACGGGCAGGGGTCCTGGCCCGCGACATCGCCAACCTCCTGCCCGAGGCGATCGAGTCGCTCCGCGGGGATCACCCCGCGTGAGCCCGGCCCCCGGCGACGCGCTTCACAGCCCGCATCGGGCGTGGATCGAGATCGACCACGCCGCGATCGGCCAGAACCTCGCCGTCGTGCGACGCCTCGCCGGCCCGGACAAGGAAGTCATCGCCATCGTCAAGGCCAACGCCTACGGCCACGGTGACCTGGAGGTGAGCCGCACCCTTCTTGCAGCAGGCGTCGAGCGGCTGGGCGTCGCGACCGTGGCCGAGGGCCTGCGCCTGCGGGAGGCAGGGATCCGCGCGCCGATCCTCGTCCTCTGGGGGCTTGGAGCTCGTGAGGCCGAGCCGGCATTCGGCGCCGACCTCGAGCCGATCGTGTACGACGCCTCGGGTGTCGCGCTGGCGGAGCAGGCAGCCGCTTCCCTTGGGCACCGGGGCGCCGTCCAGCTCAAGGTCGACACGGGGCTCGGTCGCCAGGGCGCCGATCCGGCGGAGGCGATCCGTCTGGCGCTGGCCATCGCGCGGAGCCGTCATCTCCGGCTCGCGGGCACGTTCAGCCACCTCGCCGTGCCGGGCGAGGATGATGCCTACACCGACGTGCAGGCGCTGCGGCTGGCCCAGGTGCTCGACGCGGTCCGCTCGGCCGGCGTCGACCCCGGCCTGGTGCACATCTCGTCGAGCGGCGGGATCCTTGCCGGCGTCGGGGACTTCGCCGACGCGATCCGACCCGGTCTCCTCCTGTATGGCCTCGCGCCGCTGTGGGCCGCGGAGCGCGACCTTGGCCTGCATCCGTCGCTCTCCGTCCACGCGCTCCCGCTGCGGCTCTTCGACCTGCCAGCGGGAGGAGCCATCGGGTACGGGCTGCGCTTCAGGGCATCACGGTCGACCCGGATCGCCACCATCGGCATCGGCTACGGAGACGGCTGGCCGCGGATCCATACCAACAACGGCCACGCCCTGGTCCGTGGCCAGCGTGTGCCGATCGTGGGCGTCATCAGCATGGACGGCCTGATGCTCGATATCGGCGCGGTCGATGGGGTAACCTACGACGACGAGTTCATCCTGATCGGTGCCCAGGGTGGTGAGCGGATCACCACCGGCGAGGTGGCCGCCGAGAGACGGACGATCAGCTACGAAGTGACGACGGCCCTGCGCGACCGGCTCCCCAGGATCCACCTGCGCGCGGCCTGAGCTCGGGGTCCAGAGCAACGAGCGCCATGGCACAGCCCATCGAGATCGAGATCTGGCTGGGGGATATCGCCGAGCTTGAGGTCGACGCCGTCATCGTGCCCGCCAACGAGACGCTCTTCATGACGGCGCCGGTGGCGGCGGCCGTCAAGCGCGCGGCCGGTGACGATGTCGAGCGTGAGGCGGTCGGCCATGGGCCGGTGAGCGCGGGCAGCGCGGTCGTGACCAACGGCGGGCGGCTGGCGGCACCGTACGTGATCCACGCCGTCGGCGTGGGGCACGACCTCAGGGCGGATCCGGATCGCCTGCGGGAGGCGGTGGCCGCCGCGCTCGACGCGGTGGAGCACCTTGCCCTGCGACGGGTGGCCATGGCGCCGCTCGGCACCGAACGCGGCGTCTTCGCGCCCCGGGACGCGGCCGGGATCGTGATCGGCGAGATCCGGGCGCATGCCGACCGGGGAAGCGCGCACCCGGACTCCGTGGTGATCGCCGTCACCAGGCCGGGTGAGCTCGTGGAGTTCCGAACCGCCCTCGACCAGGTGCGCCTGCCGAGCCTGCGGATGCCACCGGCCGAGGGTCGATGAGCCGGCCGCAGCTGGCCGGGGAGCTCTCGGAGACGCTGGCCCGACGTGGGCTGGCGGCACCGGCGCGCCTGCTCCTCGACGCCCATCGGCCGCTGCGGCCCCTCCTCGCCGAGACGGCCGTCTTCCTGCAGCCGGTGCTCGGCACACTGCTCGGCGACCGGTACCGTGCCTGGCGGCGGGTGCTGGAGCGACCGTCGGACTACGACGAGCTGATCGAACGGCTTGGCGATGCCGAACGTCGGTGAGCTGATCGCCGGCCTGTTCGGGATCGTGGGCGACGCGATCGGGTCGTCGTCGGCCCGCCTGGGTCCGGCCGCGACCGGCGCCCTGCTGCTCATTCTCCTCGTCCTCCTGGCGCTCTTCGCCCGTCCCCTGACCCGCTGGACGACGCGCGACCTCGGACGGCTGGCGGCCCTGCCGCGGAGCCTGGCGGTCGCCGCCGAGGCCGGAGCCACGGCGGCCGTCTCCCTGGGGACCGCGGGCGTCGCCCGGTCCGTGGCGGCGGTCGATCGGCTCCAGACGCTCGCGGCCCTGCCGCTGCTCGGACACGTGGCTCGTGTGGCGGCCCGTGCCGGGGTGCCGCTGACGGTCACGACCAACGACCCGGTTGCCGCGCACCTGGCAGCCGCGAGCCTGGCCGCTGCACACGAGCGGACCGCGACCCCCGAGCGATTGGGTCGTTCGGGGGTGACCTTCGTGGGGGAGGGCCGCGCGACGGAAGCGGCGCGAGCGCTGGCGGCCCGCGACGAGGCGGGCCAGCTCGACACCGCGGTGACGACCCACGCCATGTCGCTGGTCCTGGGCGGCACGGCCGAGGAAGGGCTGCTGCTGATGATGGGTGCGGCCGAGGGTGACGCCGCCACCACCTTCGGAACGGCATCGGCCTCCGAGGCGACGTCGGTCATGCTCACCGCCGAAGGGACCCTCATCGGGCCCGAGCTGTTCGCCGCCGGCTCGGACCTGCGGCCAGGCCCCGCCCGGGCCGGGGTGCTGGCGGCCAACCGCCTGATCTGGCTGGCGATCGCGGTGCTGGTGATCGGCTCGCTGCTCCAGGTGCTCGGGGTGGTCGACATCGCAGGCTTCCTGGTGGGGCGCGCAACGTGATCCGCCGATCGGTCTACGCCGTCATCGTTGCCGCTGCCGGCCTGCTGGTGCTGGGTGACCTGGCGATCGCCAACCCGGCTCTGGAGAGCGCTGCGGGTTTCGTCAACCGGCTGCTCGTGGTCCTCGCGGCGGCCGCCGCGCTCGCCGGCGCGCTGGCCCTCCTGGTGCGGCACACGGGGCGGCTTCGGCAGCGTATTGACAGCGCCGGGTCGGTCGCGGTCCTGGTCGGCATGGCCCTGGTGCTGGTTCCCGGCCTTGTCCCCGGATCGAGCGGAGCCGGGGCGCCCGCCGTCCGATGGGTGGTCGACGCGCTCATGGCCCCGCTCATCGCGGCGGTCTTCTCGCTGCTCTTTCCGCTGCTGCTGGCAGCCGCCCAGCGGGGCCTCCGGCTGCGGGTCCGCGAGACCGCGCTGATGCTCGCCGCCGCGGCCGCCGCCGTGATCCTCCTGTTGCCGGTCGGAGGCGATGCGGGGACCGCGCTCGTCGCCGCCGCGGGCTGGGTGGAATCGGTGCCCGTCGCGGCGGTCTTCCGCGGGCTCCTCCTCGGTGTCGCGGCGATCGGCGCCCTGACGGCGGCTCGGATCCTTCTCGGCGTGGATGGCGTCGATGAGTGAGCAGGTGAGCCAGCCGCCGCCGCGGCGGCGGATCAGCCTGCGGGCGACCGGGCTGGGCTCGCTGGCCCTGGTCTGCGCGATCGCCGTTGCCTGGCTCGTCCCGCCGATCGGGCTCCTGTCGGTGAGCGGCGGGGCGTCGAGCACCGCGGGTGACGACCTGCACCTGGTGATCAGCGCCCTGCCCGACCCCTCGAACGTCCTCGTCGACATGGATCCCGACCTGGGGACGTATCCGGAGATCCGGTATGCGACGCGGGCCGCGCTGGCGGATCTCCTGTCGGCGGGGGCGCGAATCGCCATGGTGAGCTTCAGCCCCGAGGGTCGGGCCATCGCGGTGGCGGAGATCGCCCGGCTCCGCGCCCAGGGCGCCACGAGCGATCAGCTCGTCGACCTCGGGTTCCGCAGCGGAGGCGAGGCGGCGCTCGTCCAGCTCGCCAACGGTCGCATCGCCAGCGAGCCGACGGCGGCGCCGAGCGGCAGCCTGGCGGGCGTCGTGCAGCAGGGCGAACTGACCGCCTTCGACCTGGCGCTCGTCATTGGCGGCGGGGAGATGAGCCCGCGGGCCTGGATCGAGCAGGTGGAGCCACGTGTCCCGTCGCTGCGGGTGGCCGCGATCACCCCGACCTTCCTCCTGCCCGAGATCGAGCCGTACCGGCAGGCGGGCCAGCTGGTTGCCCTCGTCGGCACCCTGCGCGACGGGGTGGCCTACGGGGAGTCCGTGACCGCCGGCGGAGCCGGCGCGGGCCCGGGCCAGGTTCCCGGCAGCGGGCCAAGCCCGCTGGCGATGCTGGTCGGCATGCTCGTGGCACTCCTCGTCCTGGTGGCGAGCGCGACGCGCGCGGTGCTCGGCGGAACGCCCGGATCCGTGGCGGGACGACGGCCGTGACGGGGTTCTTCGAGCCGGGAACGGCGGGCACCGTGGCCACCTGGGTCGCGGCGCTGGTCACCCTGGCTGTCTGGTCCTACCTGGTCGGGGAGCGCCGCCTGCTCCACGTTGCGCAGCTGTTGCTGGCCGGCCTGGCAACCGGGTACCTGGCCCTGCTCGCCATTCGCGAGGTCCTGGTGCCCCAGCTGCTCTCGCCGTTGCTGCGCGACCCGGCGGGACGCCCGGACCTCCTCGTCGACCTGGTCCTGGTTGGCATCCTGGTGATGGGCGCCTGGCTTCCGCGACGGCTGGTCGCGGTGCCGGTGGCGGTGATCGTGGGCGGGACGGCCGCCTACGCCCTCGGCGGGGCGGTGACGGGAACGCTGCTGCCGCAGCTCGCCGCGGGCATCGTCTCGGTCGGATCCGGGGCAGGCGGTGCCGTCTCCGGCCTCATCGGGCTGGCCATCACGGTGCCCGTTCTCCTCGCGTTCCTGCACGGAGTGCCGCGATCTCGGGGGGTGGGAGCAGTGGCGGGCGTGGGCCGATGGTTCCTGCTCGGCGGGCTCGGGCTGTGGCTGGGGTTCCTCCTGGTCTCGCGCCTTGCCCTGCTCGTCGATCGGGTCGGCTTCCTCATGGGCGACTGGCTCGGGCTGCTCAGATGAGCGACCATGCGGCGATGAACCTGACCGCGGCGGACGGCGCGCGACCGGCTGAGCCAGGCGCTCGCGAGGAGACCACTGCGCGGCCGCGCGCGGTCGCCGAGATCTCGCTGCTGGTGGACGTCGGTACCGCGTGGACCAAGGCGAGCGTCGTCGGACGCAGCCGCGGGCGGTGGCGCGTGGTGGCCCACGCCGCGCAGCCGACCGCATGGGGCGACGAGGCGCTCCTCGCCGCGCTCGCCGATCGCCTCCGCGGATCGGTCGACCGTCGGGTGGCCGACGAGATCGAGACGCTCCTGACCACCGCGCCGAGGATCGCCTGCCACACGCCCGTGCGGCCCGGACGCCTGGCAGTGGCCGCGGTGACCGCGGAGCTCTCGGGCAACGCGGCCCGGCGGGCTGCTGAGTCCGCCGGCTGGGTCGTGGCCGAAATGGTCGCCGCCGACGACGGTCGGTCGCTACCCGAGCGCCTGACCGCTCTGGCCTCGACGGAGGTCGATGCCTGGCTCGTTGCCGGCGGCTTCGACGCTGCGCGTCCCGAGCAGGCTCTCGAGGCGGCGTCGATCGTCGCCGCCGCCCACGGGGCCGGTCACGCTCCGGTGCTGTGGGCGGGATCGGCGACGCTCGCCGACGAGGTCGCCGCCGTCTTCGAGGAGGGCATCGTCACGAGCGTGCCGAACCCGTGCCCGGCCGCCGGGGAGGAGAACCCGGGACCCCTGCGCCAGGAGCTCGAGCTTCTCCTCGATCGGCTGGTCGAGGCGCCCGCGCGGCACAACCTGGCGCCGATCGGCTTTCGCCGCAGCGTGGCCGAGATCGCACGCCAGGAGCGACTGCGCATCGGCGGGGTCGACCTGGGCGCCCGGTACGCCACCTGGGTCTTCGCCGATGGCCGGGGCGAGACCGTCACCGCGGAGTCGCGGGTCTTCGCGTCTGGAGGGCTCGGCTCCCCCTCCCTGGCGACGCCCGGGTCCAGCGCGAGGCTCGCGCGGCTGCTGCCGATCCCGGTGGACGAGCTCGCGGTGGCGGACACGCTGCAGACGATGCGTGCCCGCCCCGGGACGCTGCCGGCCAGCGATGAGGAGCTCGCCGTCACCCGTGCCGCGGCCCAGGTCCTTCTCGCCGCGCTCGCCGAGGAGCGGGGAGGAGAGGCGATCGACCTGCTGATCGCGGCCGGGCAGACGATCACCGCATCGCCGACCCCGATGCACGCGATGCAGCTCCTGCTCGATGGTCTCCGGCCCGTGGGCGTCACGCAGATCGCCCTGGACACCGCGGGGACCCTCTCGCCGCTGGGGTCGCTCACCGACGACGAGCTCGCCGAGGGGATCGGCATGATCCGCGACGACCTCCTGACCCCGCTCGGGACGGCGGTGGTGGTCCACGGTGGCCGTGTCGGCCAGACGGCGCTCACGGCCCGGCTTCACCGCGCCGGATGGCCCGATCCCGACGCGGTCGAGGTGCGGACCGGCCAGCTCGCCGTGCTGCCGCTCCCGCGCGGCGAGCGCGCGGATCTCCAGCTGCAGCTTGGCCTCGGGGTGACGATCCCCGCCGGACGCCACACCCGGTCGCTGCGCGTCGAGGTCACGGGAGGCGCCGTCGGTGTGGTGCTCGACGCGCGCGATGCGCCGATGACGCTTCCCCGCCGGCTGGCGGACCGCCGGGCGATGCTCTCGGCCTGGCGCGAGCTCCTGCTGCGGGAGCCGGTCGCGCGCGAGGCGGCCGCCGTTCGGGTCGACGATTCGGGGCGTCGCGACGAGGACTCCCGGCGAGGCGCCGGGGGCGTCTTCCGTCGTCTCCGTCGCTTGGGAGCGCGCGGGTCGTTCCTCGGGGGCGCTGGCCGTCGCGGACCACCGCCGGCACCCGCCATCACGCATGCCCGTGAGCGCGGGCCGGAACCCGGGAAGCCGGGGCCGGAATCCGCGGAGCGGAGCGACGATCCGGTCGGCAATGATGGATCTGTCGAGTCGACGACCGTGACGCCAGATGGCGAGCAGACGGAGCAGACGGAGCAGGCGGATGGTTGACCGGGCGGCTCACGGCATTGACGCATCGACTCCGGCCGTGCACCGCATCCCCCTGCCGCGCGGGGTCGTTCCGCACGTGCGGACCGGCTCGAGCGTGCGTCCGGACCAGGTCCTCGCCTCGCGGAGGCTGCTCGGCCAGCCGCTTCGGGTGCCCATCGCTCGACCGCTCGGCCGGCGCCCACGGGAGGCGGCGGAGCTCGTCCTCGTCCGGGTTGGGGAACGTCTCGAACGGGGCCAGCCCCTGGCCCGCGGGCAGGACGGCCGCGAGGTCAGGGTCCCGGAGCACGCGATCATGCTGGGCTACAGCCAGACCGATGGCACCGCTCTGCTCGTCACCCTTGGGGCCGAGACCCCGGTGATCGGCCACGTCAACGGGACCGTGCTGCGGGTCACCCCGCACTTCATCAGCGTGGCCGTGCCCGGGGCCAGGCTGGAGGGAGTGGGCGGCATCGGCGACGCGGTCCACGGCGAGCTCGCCGTGGCGGTCCACACCAATGACGAGGAGCTCCGCGCAGGGTCCATCGACGTCTCGGCGGCGGGAAAGATCCTCATCGGCGGCTCGCGGGCCTCGGCGGAGGCTCTCACGCGGGCGCGCGCCATGGGCGTGGCCGGGATCGTGCTCGGCGGGATCCTCGACAAGGAGCTTCGCGACTTCGAGGCGATCCAGCGGCGCCGACGGGAGATCGGCGGCATGACGGGGTCGTTCGCGGTTGTCCTGCTCGAGGGCTACGGCAAGGTTGCCCTGGACGCTCAGCTCTTCGCCTGGTTCCGCGCCCACGCGGGCCATACCGCAAGCCTGTTCGGACATGAGCACCTGCTCT
>CAYVLM010000005.1:0-11660 GCA_964452225.1 uncultured Steroidobacteraceae bacterium
CGAGCACCGGGCCGCCCCGCGTCGCAGCGCCGGGCCGTGGCCCCGGCGCCGCAGGAATACGAGCGGACGGTGCTCCCCAACGGCATGCGGATCGTGACTCAGGAGATGCCCCACGCGCGGTCGGTCTCGGTGGCCCTCTTCGTGGGTGTCGGATCGCGGCACGAGGACGACCGCCATGCCGGCCTCTCCCACCTGCTCGAGCACCTCGTCTTCAAGGGGACCGTGGGCTACCCGCTGCCGGGTGGGCTCTCGCAGGCGGTCGAGGCCTGCGGCGGCAGCGTCAATGCGAGCACGGACCGCGAGGTGACCGCCTACACGGCCCGCGTGCCGGCCAGCGCCGCGGCGATCGGCGTGGAGGTCGTCCACGAGCTCGCCCTGCGCCCGTTGCTGCGCCACGCGGACCTGGTCGCGGAGAAGCCCATCATCGTCGACGAGATCCGGATGTACGTCGACTCGCCGTCCGACCACGTCTTCACGCTCTTCGACGAGTTGCTCTTCGGCGACCATCCGCTCGGCCGGGAGATCGCGGGGACCCCCGGATCGGTCCGCCGCGCAACCCGTGGGCGAGCGATGGAGCACTGGGCCGAGTGGTATCGCCCGGAGCGGATGGTGCTGGCGGTGGCGGGCGCCATCGACCACGCGTCGGTGCGTGCCATGGCCGCTTCCTGGTTCGAGGACGATGGGCAGACCGCCGCCGAGGCGGTCCGCCACGGCGTGCCGCATCGGCTCGTGGCGCCACCGGGCATCGCGCCTCCGGGATCGGTGCGGGTCGCGCACCGGGCCCTGGCGCAGGGCAACCTGTGCCTGGGAATGCCGGGCGTGGCTCGGACGGACCCTGACCGGTACGCGCTCGACCTGCTCGGCGCGCTCCTCGGCGACGGGATGAGCAGCCGGCTCTTCCTCGAGCTGCGTGAGCGTCGCAGCCTCGCCTACGACGTCTCCACCTTCGCATCCATGTACGCCGACTGCGGCACGGTCGGGATCCACGCCGGCTTTGATCCCGATCGCGTCGGTGAGGTCCTCGGCGCCGTCCTCCACGAGCTCGAGCGGGTGGTCTCCGAGCCGGTCGACCCTGCGGAGCTGGAACGGGCCCGGGCCTACACCAGGGGCCGCCTGGAGCTGCGCATGGAGGAGACGGGCGCCGTCGCCTCCTGGCTGGGCAGCGGGGAGATCCTGCTGCCACGGATCCTCGCCGTCTCCGAGGTGGTGGAGCGGCTGGAGGCGGTCACCGTCGACGACATCCAGCGAGTCGCCCGGCGCTACATGGCGCCCGATCTGGCCCGGGTCGTGCTGCTCGGCCCGTTCCGCGGCGCTGCCCGCTTCGAGAGGATGCTGGCGGCATGAGCGCGGCATCGGACAGCGGCCGGGCCGGGCCGGCCAGCCCGCCCCGCCGGGAACCCGCGCCGAAGCCCGTCGACCCGACGTATGACGTCGACCTGATGCCGGACGACCTCGCGCTGGCCCGCGCCCAGATCGACAGCGGCATGTCCGCCGCCGCGGAGGGCGTTCTCGTCCGCCGCATCGCGGTCCTCGGCACACGCGGCCAGCCGGCGCTCGAGGAGGTCGACGCCGCGCGGGGCCTGCTGGCCGAGGCGCTGTGGCGGCAGGGCAGGCCGGTCGCGGCCGGTGCCGTGGCCGGCCGGATCCGAGCCGGCAGCCTGGAGCTGCGGCGACCGCTGGTCATGATCATCGAGGCGGAGTCGCTGGCGGCCGGCGGCCAGATCGACGCGGCGACCGGCCTCATGGAACGGATCGTGGGGGAGGTCGGGGTCGACGAGGCGTGGCGGCTTCGCTGCGGCATCCCGTCGCGCCTGGCCTGGCCGGTGCCGGTCTCGCTCCGGGCCCGCCGCCCGCACGAGGTGGCCGCCGCGAAGCGGGGCCTCGAGCCGGTGCCCACCGCGGCGGCGAGCGATCCGGCCCGTACGGCGGCCGCGCACGCTCGTCTCGAGGCAGCCCGCCAGGCCTTCGCGCTCGGAGACCTCGACCGTGGCGACCGTGAGCTGATGGTGGCCCTGCGGCTCGACCCGCGCGTGGCGCCAGAAGGGGTGGGCCTCCTGGAGCCCACGCTCAGCGCGGAGGCGGGAACCGATCGTCTGCTACTCTACGGCGACCTGCTCGCGGCAGCCGGTCGGGGCGCCGAGGCCTCGGCGGTCTACGATCGCGCGGCCCGAGCCTGACCACGCACCCACCCCCACCGCGAAGCGCCGCCGCGCCACATGCGCGCCACGACGCTCCGCAGCACGCAGGAGCAGCACGTCAGTCATGGAGCGCACCCTGGTCCTGGTCAAGCCCGACGGCGTTCAGCGCGGCCTGATCGGCGAGATCGCCGGTCGCTTCGAGCGCAAGGGCCTCAAGGTCGTCGGCATGCGGATGATGGGCGTTTCGCGCGAGCTTGCCGAACGCCATTACGCGGTCCACGCCGGCAAGCCGTTCTATCCGGGGCTGGTGGCCTTCATCACCTCCGGTCCCGTGGTGGCCATGGCCCTCGAGGGTCCGGACGCGATCGCCACGGTCCGCCGCCTTGTCGGCGCGACCATGCCGAATCAGGCGGATCCGGGCACGATCCGGGGGGACCTCGGGATCAGCGGGCTGCGCAACCTGATCCACGCCTCGGACGCACCCGACACGGCCCGCTTCGAGCTCGACCTGTGGTTCGGCGCGGACGCGCTCATCGACTACGAGCGCGCCGTGGATACCTGGATCGTCGCGGAGGAGCCCGGCTCCTAGCCGATCGGCACCGGGCGCAGCCACCCTCCGCGCGCCGCGCGTCCCCGACGCGGCACTACCGGGGGTGGTAGCCCGATGGCGGAACCGGTCTTCTGCCGCATGCCCACCAGCGGGGGTGGTAGCCCGATGGCGGAACCGACCTTCTGCCGCATCGGTACCAGCGGGGGTGGTAGCCCGCTGGCGGAACCGGCCTGGTGTCGCAGGCGCGGCTCTCTTGCGGCTAGCCGATCGGCACCGGGCGCAGCCGCCGGGCGAGTGGCGCCAGCGCTCCGGACTGCGGCGAGGCACCGGGAGCGGACTCGGGCAGCCCCGGGTACGTGGGACGCTGCAGGATCCCGATCTTGTCGATCGGGAAGTAGCGAAGCAGGGCACGGCCGATGATCAGGTCCCGCGCGATCGGCCCGAAGACCCGGGAATCCTCGCTCACGCTCCGGTTGTCGCCCATCACGAAGTAGCTGTCGGCGGGAACCACCCACTCCGACTGGCCGGTGGCCGGGTTCGGCTTCGTCGGTTCGGGCGTGCCGTCGATGTCGGTGTTCACGTACGGCTCGACGAGCCGGACCGCGGTGCCGCCGGCCGGCGTGATGTAGACGTGGCCGTTCTCCAGCGTGACGGTGTCGCCCGGCAGGCCGATCACGCGCTTGATGAAGGGCACGCCACCCTGCGAGTAGGCGGGCGGCGGGTTGAAGACGATGATGTCGCCCCGCTGGTAGCCGCTGAAGTGGGGGCTGACCTTGTCGATGAGGACGTACTGGCCCTGGACGATGGTCGGCGTCATGGACGTCTGCTCCACCTCGAACGGCTGCGCGATGAACGTGTGGATCAGCAGGTAGATGACGAGGGTCAGGAGCAGGGTCTCGATGATCTCGAGGGCGCATCCGAGGCCGCGCCGCGACGCCGGTGGCTCCGGTGCGGTGCTCGACTCGGTGCGCACCGGATCAGGGGACTGGTATGTCATGGAGCTCCGTCGTGCAGGGTGCCTGGCCCGGGGCGGGGTCGGCACAGCATAGCGCACGGCCGCCTTGCCCCCCGCACGGCCGCCCTTTGGCCCCGCACGGCCGCCTTTGGCCGTCCACGGCCCGCCCGCCGGCCGTGGACCGGCACCCGGAGCCGAACCGGTGCCCCGCGCAGGGTAGACTCCATCGCCATGGGCCACCTGCTGCTGATTCGACATAGCACCACCGCGTCGAGCGCCGCCGGGCGTAACCTGGGCCAGGGCTCTGATCCGTCGCTCTCGCCGGACGGGCTCATCCTCGCCGGCCGGCTCGGTGCCTCCATCCGCTCGGAGCTCACGGAGCTCCCGGTGGGGGAGCTTCGGCTCATCTCGTCGAGCGCCGCCCGCTGCCGCGAGACGATCGGCGCCGTCGGCCGCGCGCTCGGGCGGGACGGCGGGATCGAGGTGGACCCCCGGCTCCTGGAGATCGACTACGGCGGGTGGGAAGGGCTGACCGCCGACGAGTGCTGGGCGCGCGACCCGGAGCTGCGAGCGGCATGGGAGGTCGACCCGTTCGCCATCCAGACCCCGGACGGAGAGTCCGGCGCCGAGGTGGCCGCCCGCGCGTTTCCCGCGTTCGCCGAGATCGAAGCCTGGCTGGCGGCCGATCGGTCGCGGGCAGCGGTGGTGGTGGCGCACAACCACGTGAACCGGCTGCGCATCACGGCGCTCCTCGGGTGGCCCATGGCCAGCTACCGGCGCCGCGTCTCGCAGGACCCGGCCGGCTACAGCATCATTGGCTTCGGCGCTGCGCTGCCGGTGGTGCGACGGCTGAACGCCATGCCGGCATGAGCGCATCGCGTCGGATCGGCCCGCGCCCTCGAGCCCTGCGGCCGCGTCCGCGCTGAGGCGATGGCCGGTCAGGCGCCGACGGGGAGGCTCCGTCGGGTCATCATCCGCTCCGTCGCCGTCGTGATCGTCGGTGGCGCGATCCTGGCGGCGCTCCTGTACCACGCCAGCACGGTCGATGCCCGTCCACCCCAGGTCGACCGGTTCATGCTGACCCAGCACCTCGCCTCGGACGCCAACGTGGCGCTCACCAACGCCAGCCTGGAGATCGTCTTTTCCGAGCCGGTCGACCACGCGGCCGCGGAGGCGGCGTTCTCGATCGCGCCGGCGGTGCCCGGGACCTTCAGCTGGAGCGGGACGACCATGGTCTTCACCCCCGCCCGGCGTCTGCCGCTGGAGTCATCCTTCTCCGTCTCCCTGGCGCCGGGGATCACTGACCTGGCCGGCAACCGGATGGGCGCCGGCGGACCGTTCGGCTTCCGCACCGTGGGGAGCCCGTCCGTGGTCGCCACCGACCCTGCGGCCTCGGCGACCGACGTCGCGCTCGACTCGACCATCCAGATCACGTTCTCGACGCTCATGGACACCGCGAGCGTCCAGCAGGCGCTCGAGCTGACGCCAAGCACCGATGTCGACCTGCGGTGGAGCGGTGAGCGGCTGACGATCGTCCCGCGCGGAGGCCTGCAACCGGGCGCGCGATACACCGTCGCGATCGGCACGGGCGCGACCGACCTGACGGGAGCCGTCCTGGCGAGTCCTCTCGGATTCTCCTTCTCGACGGTGGCCTCCGCGCTGCAGGTCACCGCGCTCGTCCCGCAGGACACTTCGCAGGGGATTGCGGTCACGACGCCGGTGGCCGTGATCCTCGACCGCCCGGTTGACGCCGGCAGCCTCAGCGGCAGGATGCTCACCATCGAACCGGCTGTCGCCGGGTCGCTGGCCGTGACCCCTCTCGAGGGGGCGTCGGGCATGACCGATGCCGCGCCGCGTATCCTGCGCTTCACGCCCTCGGGCCCGCTCCCGGCCAACACGACATTCACCGTGACCCTCTCGCCGGGTCTGCGCGGCACCGACGGTTCCCAGCTCGCGGCTCCCCTCGAGTGGACCTTCACCACCGGCGCTCCGTCGACCTCGCTCGGGAACCAGATTACGTACCTGTCGGCGCGGTCGGGGGTCACCAACCTGTGGGCCATGAACCCCGACGGCTCGAACCAGCACCAGGTCTCCGCCGAGCTCTCGCCGGTCACGAGCTACGCCGTCGCACCTGACGGCAGCACGTACGTCGTGGGTGACGGAGCGCGGCTGGTCGAGGAGCGCGCCGACGGTTCCGCCCGGCGGGTCCTCACCGAGGCCGGCACCATCGAGTTCGATCCGTCCTACTCGCCGGATGGGTCGCGGATCGTGTTCGGTCGCGCGGACGCGGCGACCGGGGCAGGGCTGGGGCTCTGGACGCGCCCCTCGTCCGGAGGCGTCCCGCAGCAGGTCGCCCTGCCGTCCGCGGCCGGGTCGCCCTCGGTTCCCGCGGCAGGGAGCGGGTCGGCGCCGGTCGTGCCGGCGCCGCTCCTCCGGGCGCCGTCCTACTCCCCGGACGGGTCGCGCCTGGCATTCATCGACACCGGCGGCACCGTCGATATCCTCGATCTCGCCGACGGCTCGCTGACCACCGCCGCCTTTCACGCGGTGGCACGACCCGCCTGGCTGCCGAGCAGCGACGGGGTCCTGGTGAGTGGGCTGGCGGCGGTCACGGTCGCGTCGCCGTGGGCGGGCGGCATCCTCGCTCCGGGCATCCCCGCACCGCCCTTCACCCCGACCGGCCTGCGCCTGACGGCGGCCGACCGTGCCGAGGTGCAGACCGTGGAGCTCGACGTCGGGCTCGCGACGGTGCGCTCTACGCAGCTGGGCGTGGGAGCGACCTTCCCCGTCGTGGCTGCCGGCGGCCGGGTCGCGTACATCGTGCTCGGCGGTCTCACCGTCGACGCCGGCCGGGTGTGGAGCGCAGCCTCGATGCAGGACGATTCGCGCCAGGTGGCGCTCGACGAACCGGCGCCGGCGACCAGCGTCTCATTCGCGCCGCAGCCGGACACGCTGGTCGTCGCCCTCTCGCCAATCGTCGCCTCCGAGGGGTTCGGGCCTTCGCCGGGGACGGCGCCAACGCCCACACCCACGCTTGGTCCGGGCAGTCCCACCGTCGCCGGCATCTGGCTGGTCGATGTCGGCACCGGCGCGGCCCGCCAGCTCACCAGTGACGGCTGGCTGCCGCAATGGCTGCCATAGCCCTTCTCGCCGCGGCGGATCCACGCGCGAGGTTGACCCGCCAGCCGCGCGCGTGCGAGAATCCGCCCGCCGCGCTGGCGCGCCCTGGGCACGGGTGGAGCCGCCGGCGTTTCCGTGTGTCGGCCCCCGCGCCCGGTCGCCTGACGTCCGCGCCCGGGGGGCTGCGAGCCGAATCACCGCTGGAGGACCAATGGACTTCGAGCCGATCGTCTGGGTGATCCCGTCAGCTGGCGTCCTCGCGGTGCTGTTCGCGCTGTACCTCGCGTGGGACGTCCTCCACCGCGAAGCCGGGACGGAGGCGATGCAGGAGATCGCCGGGACCATCTTCGAGGGTGCCGTCGCGTTCATCCGGCGCCAGTACCAGACCATCGGCTTCCTTGCCCTCGGTGCCGCGGTGCTCATCGGCGCGGTCATCACCCTCGTGGAGGGCCGGCAGGTCGCCGACACGAACATCTACGGGCTGGGGCTGGGAATCCGGACCGGCGTCGCCTTCCTGGTCGGTGCCGCCTGCTCCATGGCGTCGGGCATCATCGGGATGTACGTCAGCGTGCGGTCCAACGTGCGGACCGCCGCC
Source organism: uncultured Steroidobacteraceae bacterium (assembly GCA_964452225.1). GTDB lineage: Bacteria > Chloroflexota > Limnocylindria > QHBO01 > QHBO01 > CAVXEH01. The sequence goes on from CAYVLM010000005.1 coordinate 7,359, forward strand.
GCCGCACGTCACTCGCTGGTCGGCGCGGTGCAGACGGCCCTCCGCGGCGGAGCCGTCTCCGGCTTCCTGGTGGTGGCGCTCTCGCTGCTCGGCGTCTTCGGCATCTTCAGCGTGTACGGGGGCTTCAACACGCCGCACCAGGCCCCGTTCCTCATCGTCGGGTTCGGTTTCGGTGCATCCTTCGTCGCGCTCTTCGCGCAGCTCGGCGGCGGGATCTACACCAAGGCGGCCGACGTCGGGTCCGACCTGGTGGGCAAGGTCGAGGCGGGGATCCCCGAGGACGATCCGCGCAATGCGGCAGTCGTGGCCGACCTCGTGGGTGACAACGTCGGCGACTGCGCCGGCCGCGGCGCCGACCTGTTCGAGTCCACCGCCGCCGAGAACATCGGCGCCATGATCCTCGGCGTCGCCGTCTACGGGATCGCCAAGTCCGCCGGCTGGGATCATCCGGAGGCCTGGATCTTCTTCCCGCTCGTCGTCCGCGCCCTCGGGCTGCTGGCCACCATCGTGGCCATGTTCTTCATCGGCGGCCGCGAGGAGGAGGACCCCATGAACATGCTGAACCGCGGCTACTGGGTGACCACCATCCTGTCGGTCGGCGGCATGGCCATCGCCACGTGGGTCATGATGGGCAGTGCCACCGGCACGGGGACCGGCGGCTTCCCGGTGTGGGTCTACTTCTTCGGCGCCGGGCTGGTAGGGCTGGCCACCAGCGTCGCCTTCGTCTACATCACCCAGTACTACACCGCGGGTTCCTGGCGCCCGGTGAAGGAGATCGCCGAGGCCTCGAAGACCGGACCCGCCACCAACATCATCAGCGGCGTTGCGGTCGGCTTCGAGACGACCGCCCTGACGGCCATCGTCATTGGCATCGCCCTCCTCGCCAGCCACTGGCTCGGCCAGCAGGCGAACCTCGTCAACCCGCAGACGGGCGCCAACGTGGGCGGCATCTTCGGCACCGCTGTGGCGACCATGGGGATGCTGATGACCTGCGCCTTCATCCTGGCCATGGACACCTTCGGGCCCATTACCGACAACGCGGGGGGGATCACCGAGTTCGCCCGTGTGGAGGCGAGCGCCCGCGAGATCACCGACCGGCTCGATGCGGTCGGCAACACCACCAAGGCGCTCACCAAGGGCTACGCCATTGCCTCGGCGAGCCTGGCCGCGTTCCTGCTCTTCAGCGCCTACATCGACAAGGTCAACCTGATCCTGGGCAACCAGATCGCCGCCGGCACGCGTGCGCCGGGCACGCTGCTGGCCTCCGTCAACCTGGCCGACGTCAGCGTCTTCGTCGCAGCGCTGCTGGGCTCGATGCTCGCCTACTTCTTCTCGAGCCTGGCGATTCGAGCGGTCGGGACCACGGCCTCGACGATCATCTTCGAGGTGCGACGCCAGTTCCGCGAGCACCCGGGGATCATGGACTACACCGAGCGCCCGGACTACGCCCGGGTGGTGGACATCACGACCCGGGCAGCCCTGCGGCAGATGATCCTGCCGGGCTCGGTGGCGGTCGCGACCCCGATCATCGTGGGTCTCCTGCTGGGCTACCAGGCGACTGCCGGGCTGCTGATGGTCGGCACCATCGCCGGCGTCCTGCTGGCTACCGTCCTGAACAACGGCGGCGGCGCCTGGGACAACGCCAAGAAGTACATCGAGGCCGGTCACCTGACCGATGACGCCGGGAACGTCATCGGCAAGAAGACGGAAGCCCACGCCGCCGCGGTGGTGGGGGATACGGTCGGTGACCCGTTCAAGGACACCGCCGGCCCGTCGCTGCACGTGCTCGTCAAGCTGCTGGCCACCATCACGCTGGTCATGGCCCCGCTCTTCATCCGCTAACCTCATCCACCAACCCGCGGGGAGGCAGCCCGTCCTGCCCTGCTGAGGGAGCCAGATGACCCTCGTCTTCCAGGCCGCGTTCATCGGCATCGTCCAGGGGCTGACCGAGTTCATCCCCATCAGCTCGTCGGCCCACCTCATCTTCCTGCCACGCGTGCTCGGCTGGAACGACCCGTTCATCAACTCCAACGCCTTCGACGTGATGCTGCACATGGGGACGCTGCTGGCGCTCCTGATCTACTTCTGGAATGACCTGGTCGGCTACCTCGTGGCGTGGCTCGCCTCGATCCGCGACCGATCGATCGGCGACGACCCGCAGCGCCGGCTGGCCTGGCTCCTGCTCATCACGGTGATCCCCGGCGCGCTCCTCGGAGCCCTTGGGGAGAAGTTCTTCGACACCTTCTTCCGCCAGAACAGCCTGCTGTTCATCGCCGCGCTCCTCGCCGTGGGGGCGAGCCTGCTGTGGGTCGGCGAGCGCGTGGGCAACCGAACCCGCGAGATGACCGACCTGCGGGTGGCCGATGCCGCCGAGATCGGGGTCGCCCAGGCCTTCGCCCTCTTCCCGGGGATCAGCCGCTCGGGGATCACCATTGCCGCCGGGCTCTTCATCGGGATGACCCGCGAGTCGGCGGCGCGCTTCAGCTTCCTGATGGCCACGCCGATCATCGCCGGGGCGGGGGTGCTGAAGGGCAAGGAGCTGCTCGCCACCGGCATCGCGGGGTCGGACGTGGCACCCCTCGTGGCGGGCTTCCTGGCGGCGCTCGTCGCCGGGCTCGCGGCCATCGCGTTCCTGCTCTCCTACCTGCGCCGCCGCAGCACGTACCTGTTCATCGGGTACCGCTTCGCGGCGGCGGCCGTGCTGGTCGTCCTCGTCGCGCTGGGGCGCTGAGCGACTGATGCGTCCAACGCGCGACGCCTTTGACACGGTTCCGGGCGCGCCCTACAATGCCGCGGCGTTCGATGGCTCCGTCCCGGGGTCGCGGACGTTCCCGAGCCTGGCCATGTACAGCCGCAGGCCAGCTTCAGAACGGTCACCGAAGCGCGGTGGCGGGACTGGAGCCTTTTTTGTTATGGAAGCGAGATGAACAACAAGCCCGTCTACCTGACCGCGGAAGGGCTCGCCAAGCTCAAGGCAGAGCTCGTGCAGCTGACCACCATCGAGCGTCCGCGGGTCGCCCAACGCATTCACGAAGCGAAGCTGGACGGTGACATCACCGAGAACGCCGAGTACGAGGACGCCAAGCAGGAGCAGTCGTTCCTGGAAGGGCGCATCGCCACGCTCGAGGCGCAGCTGAAGAACGCCGAGGTGATCGAGCAGCCCGGAGACGACCGGGTCGGCATCGGCTCCACCGTCGTCATCAAGGGCGCCGATGGCGAGGACCGCTTCACGATCGTCGGCTCCGCCGAGGCATCGCCGCGGGACGGCCGCATCAGCAACGAGTCGCCGGTCGGCTCGGCCCTGATGGGCCGCCGAAAGGGCGACAAGGTCACCGTGCAGACGCCCAACGGGCCGGTCTCCTACTCGGTCGTCTCGGTCGCCTAGGGCGCGGACGCGCCGTGTTCTGGGCCGACGAGCTGGCGGCGTCCGTCTCGGGCCCGCAAGTCGTCAACGACAGCAAGACGCCGTCCGGGACCATCCATGTCGGGTCGCTCCGCGGCCCGGTGCTCCTCGATGTCATCGCGCGGGCGCTCCGCGACCGCGGCATCGAGACCGAGCTGCGCTACGGGATCGATGACCTCGATCCCATGGACGCGCAGTCGCTCCTCACCCCCGACGCGGTGGAGCGGGCGATGGGCGTTCCCCTCGCGCGCGTCCCCGATCCGGCCGGTGACGGCCATGACTCGTACGCGCGCCACTTCTCCGAGCTCTTCACCGCCACGTTCGAGGGGCTCGGGATTCGCCCGGACGTCTACTACCGGATGAGCGAGGAGTACGCCTCCGGCCGGATGGACCGCTACATCCGCGCTGCGCTCGACGCGGCCGGGACGATTCGCGAGATCTACCTGCGCGTCAGCCACGTCGAGCGTCCTCCCGGGTGGCTCCCGGTGCACGTCATCTGCCCGACCTGCGGGCGAATCGGCACCACCCTCGCCACCGACTGGGACGGCGAGACGGTCGCGTTCTCCTGCCTGCCGGACCTGGTGGACTGGGCGACCGGGTGCGGGGCCACGGGGCGGCTCGCGCCGGTGGGCGGCGCGGCCAAGCTCCCGTGGAACGTGGACTGGGCCGCGAAGTGGAGCCTCTTCGGCGTGACGATCGAGCCCTGCGGCAAGGACCTGGCGACCGCCGGAGGCTCCCGCGACCGGGCCGATGCCGTCGCCCGCGAGGTCTTCCGACGCGAGCCGCCCATGCGGGTCGACTACGAGTTCCTCAACCTTCGGGGGCGGAAGATGAGCACCTCGAAGGGGACCGGGGCGGCGGCCCACGAGATCGCCGAGGTGATTCCCGCCGAGCAGCTG
>CAYVLM010000005.1:11670-14090 GCA_964452225.1 uncultured Steroidobacteraceae bacterium
CGCCTGCTCTTCCTGCGCTCCCGCCCGAACCAGGCCATCGAGTTCGACCCGGTCGGGACCGACGCCATCCCGCGCCTCTTCGACGAGTCGGACCGGCTGGCGGCCGCCACGGCCGGGCTCGAGTTCCGTGGCGAGCTGCCCGGTGACCACGAGCGGCTCTTCGCCATGAGCCTCGTCCGCCGCCCGGACGATCTGCCGGCGGAGGCAGCAGCGTACCGGCCGCCGTTCGCGCATCTCGCCTTCCTGATCCAGGTCCCGGGGATCGACGTGGCCGCGCGCTTCGCCGCGGAGAAGGGGGAGCCGCTGACCGCCCGCGAGCACGCGATCCTCGACGAGCGGATCGCGGCGGCGCAGGGCTGGCTTGCCGACTACGCCCCGGACCGGGCGCGCGTCATGGTCCACGAGCGGCTGCCGGCCTCCGCCCGGGCGCTGGACGAGGCGCAGCGGACCTTCCTCGGCTCGCTCGGTGCACGCCTCGCCGCGCTCCAGCCCTGGACAGGTGAGGTGCTGCAGGCGGCCGTCTTCGACGCCGCGCGCGACCTTGGCCTGCCTGCCGGGCGCGCCTTCACCGCGCTGTACGTGGCGTTCCTCGACCGTCAAAACGGGCCGCGCGCCGGCTGGCTGCTCGCCTCGCTGGAGCCCGCCTTCGTCCGGGATCGGCTCCGGGGAGCGGCCGGCAACGGTACCCTCGACGCATGATCGGGATTGCGCGCATCCGCGAGGACGCCGCGGCGGTGAAGGAGGCCGTCGCCCGCAAGGGAGAGCCGACCGAGCCGGTCGACCGGGTGCGCGACGCCGATGCGCGGCGGCGGGCCATCGAGGCGGAGGCGAACGAGCTGCGCGCAGAGCGCAACACGGGGAACAAGACGCTCGGCGAGCTGATGCGCACCGGCCGACGCGAGGAGGGCGAGGCGCTCAAGGCTCGCATGGCGGGCATCTCGCAACAGATCGACACCCTCGATGCGCAGCTGGCCGAGGTTGCCGAGGCGCTCGAGCGCGACCTGCTCCTGATCCCGAACCTGCCGCACCCATCGGTCCCGGACGGCCGCGGAGCCGATGACAACCCCGTCGTGCGGCGCTGGGGCGACCCGCGACCGGAGGGCAGCGCTCCGCCTCACTGGGAGATCGCGGAACGGCTGGGGCTCTTCGACCTGGAGCGCGGCGCCAAGGTCGCGGGCTCCGGCTTCATCCTCTTCACCGGGGCGGGCGCGCGCCTCGTGCGCGCGCTGATCGGGCTCATGCTCGACCTGGCCGATGCCGCCGGCTACCGCGAGCTGTGGACGCCGATCCTGGTCAACGCCGCGTCCGCGCGGGGGACCGGCCAGCTCCCGGACAAGGAGCACCAGATGTACGTCGTCGATCGCGATGAGCTGTACCTGATCCCCACCGCCGAGGTCCCGGTCAGCAACGTCTACCGCGACGAGATCCTGGCGGTCGACGACCTGCCCATCTACCACGCGGCGTACACGCCGTGCTTCCGGCGCGAGGCGGGCGCCGCCGGCAAGGACACCCGCGGCCTCCTCCGCGTGCACCAGTTCGACAAGGTCGAGATGGTGAAGTTCGTCCTGCCCGAGACGAGCTACGACGAGCTCGAGTCCCTGACGCGGGACGCGGAGAAGGTGCTCGAGGCCCTGGAGATCCCGTACCGGACGGTGGAGCGCTGCACGTACGACGTGGGCTTCGCCCAGGCCAAGGGGTATGACCTGGAGGCCTGGTCGCCCGGGGTCGGGAAGTGGCTCGAGGTCAGCTCGTGCTCCAACTACACGGACTTCCAGGCCCGGCGCATGAACGTGCGCTACCGGCCGGCCCCCGACCAGCACCCCACGCTGGTCCACACCCTGAACGGCTCCGGGCTCGGCATGAGCCGCACCTATGCGGCCTTCCTGGAGACGCACCTCCAGCCGGATGGGTCGATTCGCATCCCGGACGCGCTGCGGCCGCACTTCGGGCGCGACCGCATCGGCTGATCATCGCGCCGCGACCCCGGCCGCGGCCAGGCGAGGCAGCGGCGATGTCAACCGTGCCGACCCCGAGCGGGCCGACGCAGTCCGCGACGACCCATCGATTGGTCGTCGCGATGCGGCCACCCGGGACCTGGCCGGGATGTTCGTTGAGCTCACAGGCCATGCAGTCCCTGGCGAGGATGGCAGTCGCGGCAACGGCTGCGATACTGGAAGGGCCCGGATCACGCCAGGAGTGAGGAGATGACCGCCCAACCCGTTCAGTCCGCCCCGTATGCCCTGCGCCTGGAGATCGACCACCCCCAGCAGCTGGACCGCTTCACCACGTTCTTCCGCGCGCTGTGGGTGATTCCCATCGCCATCGTCGCCGGTAGCCTGTCGACCGGCCTCTCCTTCGCCACGGCCATGATGATCGTGTTCCGCCAGCGGTACCCGCGCTGGTGGTTCGACTTCACCCGC
>CAYVLM010000005.1:14100-17633 GCA_964452225.1 uncultured Steroidobacteraceae bacterium
CGCGAGCTGACCCGCTTCAGCACCCGGGTCGGCGCCTACGTGGCGCTGCTGACGGACACGTACCCCTCCACGGTCGAGGAGCAGTCGGTCCACCTCGAGATCGACTACCCCGATGTCGAGCGCGACCTCAACCGCTGGCTGCCGCTGGTGAAGTGGTTCCTGGCGATCCCGCACTACATCGTGCTCTGGGTCCTGTGGCTGGTCGCCTTCGCGGCGATCATCGTCGCGTGGTTCGCGATTCTCTTCACCGGGCGCTATCCGCAGGGCCTCTTCGACTTCGTGGTGGGCATGATCCGATGGAGCCTGCGGGTGAGCGCCTACGCGTACCTGCTGGTCACCGACGCGTATCCGCCCTTCAGCCTGCGCTGATCAGCGGCACCGGGCCCGCACGCTAGAATCGCGCTCCGGAGGGGTGGCAGAGTGGACGAATGCGGCGGTCTTGAAAACCGCTGACCCGCAAGGGTTCGTGGGTTCGAATCCCACCCCCTCCGCCATCTCGCGGCCGATGGCGCGCGTGGTGGCCGCGCCACCAGCAGGAACCGAGACTCGCGAATGCGGCGACCGCGCCTGGCTGCAGCTGGCCGTGGGAAGAGCCGATGCGCGGGTCAGGAGCCCTCCGGCGGCGGCACCTCGTGGTGCTGGCGGCATCGGGCCTCGTAGGACTCGTCGCCCATCCCGCCGATGAGGATCAGCGGCGAGTCGGCCGTCGCTGGCCGGCCGTCGATCAGCCGCTGGGTGCGGGTCGCCTGCTCACCGCAGACGACGCAGATGGCGGTCAGCTTGGTGACCTGGTCGGCCAGGGCCATGAGCCGCGGCATCGGCCCGAAGGGGATCCCGCGGAAATCGCGGTCGAGCCCGGTGACGAGCACCTGCTTGCCGCCGTCGGCCAGGCGCTCGACCACCTCGGGAAGGCCCTCGTCGAAGAACTGGCCCTCCTCGATGGCCACGATGTCGGCGCCGTCGATCGCCGCGGGGATCTCCCGCGAGTGGTCCACCGAGACCGCCGGGTGCTGCGCGCCCGAGCGCGAGACGACCGTCACCTGGTCGGTGCGGGTGTCGAGCCGCGGCTTGACGAGCACCACCTGGCGTCCCGCGATCGCGAAGCGGCGCAGCAGGCGAAGCATCTCGTCGGTCTTCCCGCAGAACATGCAGCCGCAGATGACGTGGACCCAGCCCGACGTGTAGAACATCGCGGCCCGCCTAGTCGCCGACCACCGCGGTCTCACCCTGCGGCAGGCCGAGTGCCGTGTCCAGCGCGCTGCGGAGGACGGCCGCCGGCGCATCCGCCCCGGTCAGCAGCCGGAAGGAGGCGGCCTGGGCGGCGAGGAAGCTCACCTGGCCGTTGGCGACCGTGGCACCGCGCGCCTGTGCCTCCCGCATGAGCGGCGTGCTGGCCCGGTGGAGCGCCAGGTCGAGGACGTAGAGGCGCTCCGGCAGCGCCTCTGGGGGCACGGCGACCGCCGCCTCATCGGCGCCGAGCCCGCTGGCGTCGATGACCAGCCCCGCCCGGCCAAGCTCGGCCTCGAGGATCGTCTCGTGCCAGGGGCGGGCGCGCAGCTCCATGTGCCGCGCCACCTTCGCCAGGTCGCCGACCAGCGCCTCCGCCTTGTGGAGGTGGCGGTTGAAGACGGCGATGTGCTGGAACCCGGAGCCGATGAGGACCGAGACCGCGGCCCGGGCGCCGCCGCCTGCCCCCAGGACGACCGCGGTGCGCGGCCACTTGCCGCGGACCTTGGGGAGGATCGCCGACAGGCCGGCGCGGATCCCGTCGACATCGGTATTGTGCCCGGACAGCCGGGCGTCGCCGCGGACGACCAGGTTCAGGGCGCCGGAGACCTTGGCGTCCTCCGAGAGGCCACCCACCAGCGAGGTGGCTCGTTCCTTGTGCGGGGCAATGACCACCGCCCCCAGGTACTCGCGGCTGCGGAGCCGTCCGATCGCCTCGCCGAGCTGGTGCGGACGGGGCTCCCAGCGTTCCATCACGACGGTCAGCCCGGCAGCGCGAAGGGCGCCACCGAGCACCGTCTCGATCGGAGCCGGGTCGCCAGATGAGCCGATGATGGGTAGGCGCTGCTCGGGCATGAGCTCGTGGTACGGGTGTGTGACATGCTGCCTTCGCCGCCGGGCGGCAGGCTCGTCGGAGCAGGGGGCCCATGCTATCATCGGCGCCGCTCGCGGAGAGGTCGCATAGTGGCCTAGTGCGGCGGTTTGCTAAACCGTTGAAGGGGGTTTCCTCTTCCGAGGGTTCGAATCCCTCCCTCTCCGCCAGTCTCTCCCGAACGGGTGCCCGTAGCTCAGTGGATAGAGCGTCAGGTTGCGGACCTGAAGGTCGGAGGTTCGAGTCCTCTCGGGCACGCCACTGGTCCCCGTTCCGCGACGGGCCGCGCTCCGGGATAATGAACGCCGAACGCCGAACCCCCGGACCCGGGCCCAAGGTGGAGGGGCTGTGCAGCTCATCGTCGTCGGAGCGGGAGGGATCACCCGCGATCTGCTGCGGGGCCTGTCGGAGGCATGGCGCGTCTCTGTCATCGACCCGGATGCCGAACGGCTGGACGCGCTTCGTGGCGTACGAGCCCAGCAGCCCAGCCTCGTCGAGGGCGACGGCACGAGCCGGGTGGTGCTCGAGCGGGCGGGCCTGGACCGGGCCGATGCGGTCGTGGCGGCGACCGGCGACGATCGCGCGAACCTGGAGGTCTGCCGTATCGCCAAGGCGGCGGGCATCGCGAGGATCGCGGCGGTGGCCGCCGGGCCCGAGAGCATCGGGACCTACCGGAACGAGGATTTCGCCGCCTTCTCGCCCGCCCAGCTGACCGCGCGCAGGCTCGAGATCCAGATCGAGCCGCGGCGGATCTCGTCGGCCGCCTTCGCCGAGGGGCTGGCCCAGGCGATCGAGTTCAGGATCGCGGCCGACTCGCCGCTCATCGGCCGTCCCCTTCGCGAGCTCGAGCTGGAGCGGACGCTGATTGCCGCCATCAGCCGACGCGGCTCGCTGATCGTCCCGCACGGCGAGACGGCTCTCGAGGAGGGAGACCTCGTCACGGTGGTCTGCGCGACCGCCGACTACCAGGCGGTCGTCCGCAGCTTCACCACGGCTGCGGCCCGATTCCCCAGCGACCTCGGCCGGCTCGTCGCGGTCCGGCTCCACGGGCGCGGCGACCTCGAGCGTCTCGTCCCGCAGGCGATTCACATCGTTCGCAACAGCGCCGCGGAGGGGCTGCTGCTCCTCCACCCGCCGATGGAGGACGGACCCGAGGCGCGCACCCCCGCCCCGCCGGCGACCGACGATGCGGCCGATGACACCCGAGACGAGGACGACAGCGGCAGGCGCACGTCCCCGGGGGTCTCGTCGGACGGACCCATGGGGCCGCGCGCCCTCATCGATGCCGCCACGGCGATGGCCGAAGGGATCACGGTATCCGAGGCCGAGGTGGAATCGGATGACCCCGGTGCCGTGATCCCGGCCGCGCGCGCTGCCCATGCCGGAGTGGTCGTGCTGCCGGCGCCCGGGGGCAGGTTCGGGACTGTGCGCCTGC
>CAYVLM010000006.1:0-17269 GCA_964452225.1 uncultured Steroidobacteraceae bacterium
TGCCCCGCGGCCGGCACCGGGGCGACACTCTGCGGCATGACGGCACCCACGGCGACTCCGGTCGCTCAGCCCGCGGTCGAACCCTCCGCCGAGGAGGAGCCGCTGCGCGCCTACGTCCTGGAGGACGATCCCGACATCGCGGCGCTGGAGGCGGACCTCCTGCGCGAGCTCGGGTTCGGCGTGGTCACCTGCACGCGCATCGTGGAGCTCGGTGACCTGATGGCGATGGCGCTGCCGCACCTGCTGGTGGTGGACGTCATGCTCCCCGACGGCGACGGCGGCGATATCGCAGAGCTCCTGCGCCATACCTGGCCGGGGATCCCGGCGGTGTTCGTCAGCGCTGCCTCGCGGGCACGGCTCGCCGAGCTCGAGGGGCTGGGTCCGATCGTCGCCAAGCCGTTCGACCTGGACCGGTTCCGCGACGCCGTGCTTGCCGCCGTCGAGGCGCCCGCGGACCGGTGGGCGCCGCACTGACGCGCCGTGCGGGTCTTCACCCTGGCCGTCGCTGACCGGCAGCCGCGCCACGAAGGGCGGTGCTGAACATGCGGATCATCCACGTCACCGAGGCGCACGCGTCGCGTCGTGGCCAGGTGGCCATGGCGGCAGGGATGCTCGCGGTGGGTGCCGTTGCCGCGGTCCTCGCCATCGTCGCGCCTGCCCGCCGGCCCGAGGCCAGCGCGCTCCTCGCCATCGTCTCAGCGCTGGCCCTGGGGGTTGGTGCCGGGTGGCTGGCTCAGGTGCTGCGACGGCGGGCTGCCGGCGCCCCCCAGGACCTCGTCCGCCTGCTGGCGGGGGCGCTGGATGACAGCTACCTGCTCCTCGTCGGGCCGCGCCTGCCCGGAGTGCCATCCGAGGTCGAGGCTCTGCTCGTGGGCCCTCCGGGGGTCCGCGCCCTGATCGCACGGCGCTGGCACGGTCGCTACCGGGTCCGGGGTCACGGATGGGAGTTCGACACGCGGAGCCGAAAGGGCTGGATCCCGTGCATCACCAACCCGACCTTCGAGGGAACCGCGGCACGGAACGCGGTCGCGTCGTGGGCCCGGGAGGCGGGGCACCCCAACCTGCCCATCGAGGCGGCGGTCGTCTTCCCCAGCCGCCACACCCGCCTGGTCCTCGAGGAACCGGACGCCGAGGTGATCACGACGGCCAATGCACCATGGTGGGCAAACGCGGTGGGCCGCGTGCAGCGGCTCAACGCGGAGCGCGTCGTGGCCTTCGCGGAGTCGGTGATCGACGCCAGCCGCCGCGATTCCAGGCCCAACGGCGGTCCGGTCTCGGCCGGCGCGGCGCCGACCCCGTCGGGCGAATCCGGCTAGGGCCTGTTCGAACCCGGCGTCTCCCCCGCCCCGGGGTCCTGCCGGACCTCTCGCCTCGGGTCGCGGGCAGCCAGCCAGGCCCGCGCCTTCTCTTCGTCGAGCACCTCGGCCAGCAGCTCGTCCGGTCGCTCGTCGTCGGCGACCAGCAGCACGTGGGCCCGCAGCCGCTGCACCGCGACCGCCGGGACCGTGGCCGACGTCTCCGGGTGGGTCGCCGAGGTGATCGCCGCATCGGTCATGGCCACGAAGCGGTCCGCCGCGTTCAGCAGGCCTTCGACCGGGCGGCTTCCCTGGGGAATGTGAATCGTGCCGGTGACCCGGAAGGGCGGGATTCCGATCTGGGCCTTCACCATCCGCTTCTGGATCCGCATCTCCGGTCGCGGCTCGCCGCCCGTGGACGCGACGCAGAGCAGGATCTCGTCCAGGGCCACGTGCACCTGCCGTGCGCCGAGCGTCGCCGTCGGGTCGTCGTACTCGGAGACGATCGCCTGCTCGACGAGCAGGTGGGTGGTGGTGATCTGGTTGAGGATGTCGGCCACGCGGGTGAAGCGCGTCGTGGCGACCCCCGAGACGCGGTAGGCGGCGGTGTACAGGTCCAGGCTGACCTGCACCAGGGAGTCGGACCCGAACGGGTCGGCAGCGAACGCGTTCATCGTCGGCCGATCCTAGCAGGCGCGGCCAGCGCACGGTCCCTCACCGGGCCGCTTGCCGGCCGTCGCCTGCCTCCGGGGCGGTCGCGGCGATGCGCTCCTCGACCCCGCCCTTCCCGGTCGCGAGCAGGATCCGCCCGGTCGCCTGCTCGGCGTGGATCCGCTCCACCGCCGCCAGGTCGTCGATCTGGTCGGGCGACTTGTCACTGCGGATGCGAACGATCCGGGGGAAGCGCATGGCGAAGCCGGACCGATGCCGCCCGGATCGCATGATCCGGTCGAAGGCGATCTCCACCACCACCTCGGGACCGACGCTGCGGTAGCGCCCATGGTCACGGACGGTGATCCGCTTGAAGCGCTCCGTCATCTCGGCGATCTCGGCATCGGTCAGTCCGGTGTAGGCCTTGCCGATGGTGAGCAGGGACTCGCCGTCGGATGAGCGCACCGCGAACGTGTAGTCGGAGAGGACGCCGCGCCGCTTGCCGTGGCCCCACTCGACGCCCACCACCACGCAGTCGAGCGTGGCCAGGGCACGCTTGAGCTTCAGCCAGCCCAGCCCGCGACGCCCCGGCTGGTAGGTGGACGCGGGGTCCTTGATCATCAGCCCCTCGTTGTGGCGCGCTCGCGCCTCGTCGAAGGCGGCGTCCACCGCGCGGGCCCCGCGCACCGTGGCGAGGTGCGAGTAGAGGATCGATCCGTCACTCCGACCGGGGAGGTCGAGCGCCTCCAGCGCAGACCGTCGCTCGCGAAGGGGCGAGTCGAGGAGATCGGTGCCGTCGAGATGGAGCACGTCGAAGGCCACGAGCACCACCGGGACCTCCCCGACCAGCTCGGGGCCCGGGTCGACCCGGCCCAGGCGGGTCTGCAGTGCCGCGAAGTCCATCACCGAGCCGGTGCGGTACGGGACCAGCTCGCCGTCGAGGACGACGGCGTGCCCGAGCCCGGCGGCGCCCGCGACCACCTCGGGGAAGGAGACGCTGATCTCGTTGAGGTCGCGGCTGAACAGGCGAACCCCGTCCGTCGCCGGGCCAAGGTGCAGCTGACAGCGGATCCCGTCGTACTTGTCCTCGATCCAGGCCTCGTCACCCACCCGCCGCACGATCTCGGCCGCGTCGGCGGCCGGGGTCGCCAGCATGAAGCGGATGGGACGCCCCAGGTGGAGGTGCGCCTCGCCGAGCCGGTCATCGTGCGCGAGGGTCGCCGTCTCGCCGGGCTCACCCACGAGCATGAGGGCCCGGCGCACTGCGTCGGTCGGGCGCGCGAAGGCGGCGGCGATCGCCTCCTCGAGCAGCCCTTCCCGCAGGCCGATGCGCAGCTCGCGAGCCACGACCCTGGCGAGGTAGCGCGCCTCGCCGGGGGTGGCTCGCCCCAGCAGCCCGCGCATCAGCTCCACCCGGTCCTCGGCGCCGGTCGCGGCGGCCATCGCCCGAAACCCCTCCTCGACCTCGGCGAGCGTGAGCCCTGGCCCCGTCGGCTCGCCGGTGAGCAGCTCCGCGACGGCGTCTCCCGGGTCCGAGTGGCGCAGGTACGCGTCACCCATGGCCGCGGCGTCGGCACCGGTGGCGGCCTGGATCGCGCTCGACAGCTGCACCCAGCCGATGCCGAGCTTCTGCGACGACCCGGCCAGGGGGCTCCCGGCGAAGAGGGTCGCGGCCCGCGGCACGTCCGGCTCCGGAAGGGAGCGCAGGTACCCCGCCAGCAGATCGCGCTTGCGAAGCCTGGAAGTCGTGGCGGCCAACGCATCGGCCGTGGCGGCGAACGCCGCATAGGGGGACGTGCCCGAAGCGTCCGGGGAGGCCATCGGTCGGGGGCTCACCGCGACCCGGTGATGAGGCGCTCGCGGTCGAACATCGGCAGCACGAGCCGCCACCCCACCAGGTCGACGAGCAGCAGGGCTGCCCCGAAGACGAGCAGCAGGCCGGCGCTGGCGGGCAGGACGTTGAAGGCGATGAGCGAGGTCAGCACCGCCAGCGGAATGCTCGCCAGGAGGGTGAGCTGCTGCGCCACCCGCGGCTCGCCCGCGCGGGTCGAGATCGCGACGCCGAGCCAGGTCGGGATGCCGGCGAGCAGCGGGGTGAGGAGGACCTGGGCCACGATGTCCCCGCCCCGCAGCAGCGCCGAGGCGAGCCCTGGCTGGACGAAGGCCAGCACGAAGCCCAGGAAGACCGCGTAGACGAGGTACGCGACCGCCACCGACGGGAGGATGGCGGCGATGGCCTTCGCCACCAGGAGCTCATCCGAGCGGATGGGCGTGGTGAGCACCGGCTCGAGGCTGCCCTGCAGCCGCTCCCCCGCCACCGAGTACGCGGCAAGCACCCCCGGTGCCAGTACGGGGATGGCGAGCATGTACAGGAGGAGGTGCTCATGGCTCAGCTGCGTGGCAGTCGTGGGCGGCAGCGTGAGCAGCAGGATCACTGGCTGGACCAGGAAGATGAGCGGGAAGATCGCCACCGCGACGAGGATCGACCGGTTGCGGCGGTACTCCCAGAGCTCCTTGCGCAGGATGGCACCGATCCGTCGGGCGTTCACCTCGTCCGGCCCTCCGCTTCGACGTCCTCGTTGACCAGCTGGAGGTAGACGTCCTCGAGGGAGTGCTGCGCCTCGGCGATCGCCAGGACGTCGGCACCCGCGGCAACCAGCGCGCGCGTCACCGCCGGCGCGGCCGTCTCGGGCGCCGATACCGCCAGGACGTAGCCGCCTGGCCCGTCGGGGCGCCAGTCGTCGACGGCCGGAAGCCCCACGAAGACCGATGCCGGGTCGTCCAGCGGGGCGCGGGTCCGCACCCGCAACGCCCTCGAGAAGAGCCGGTCTCGGAGCTCCTGCGGGCGGCCGATTGACCGCAGGGTCGAGTTCAGGATCGCGACCCGGTCGCAGAGGCGCTCCGCCTCCTCCAGCCGATGGGTGGTGAGGAAGATCGTCACGCCCTGCTCCCGCAGGCCGGCGACGAGCTCGTGGACCTCCCGCGCCGCCACCGGGTCCAGGCCCGCCGTCGGCTCGTCGAGGAAGAGCAGCTCCGGGTCGCTCAGCAGCGCGCGGGCCAGCGCCACGCGCTGGCGAAGGCCCTTCGACAGGGAACCGCAGGTGTCCCCGGCCCGGTCGGCAAGGTGGACCGCCCGCAGCGCCTCCTCGATCCGTCGTCGGGGATCGGACGTCGCGTAGAGAGCGGCGAAGCACTCGAGGTTCTCGCGGATGCTGAGCCGGGAGTAGAGCCCCGGCGCCTCCGGCATGACGGCAACCAGCTGGCGGATCCGCTCACCGCTCTGCTCGGTGAGCGGGATCCCCAGGACCGCCGCCGAGCCGGAGGTCGGCGCGATCAGCGTGCCAAGCATCCGGACCGTGGTCGTCTTGCCGGCGCCGTTGGGACCAAGGAAGCCGAAGACCTCGCCCCTCGCGACCTCGAACGAGACGTCGTCAACGGCGAGGCGATCGCCGAATCGCTTGGACAGGCGCTCCACCGACAGTGCCGGCGCAGCGCTGCCGGCGCGCGCGGATGTCGCGGTCGTCAGCTCGGTCATGCAGCGTCAGAGTAGACCGAGCGACCTTGACGGGCACCATCGGCCTGTGCACCCTTCGCGCCATGTTCTCCTGGCAGAAGACGCCGTCCGACCCCGAGATCCTCAAGCGGATCCCGCCCGGGCAGGTGCTCACCGAGAAGTTCCCGGTGCTCCACTTCGGACGCACACCCGAGTACGCGGATCTGTCCGGCTGGGACTTCCGGGTCTTCGGCGAGGTCGAGAGCCCGTTCACCCTGGGGTGGGCCGAGCTGCGCGCGTTGCCGGCGAAGCGGGTCACCCTCGACATTCACTGCGTCACCCGGTGGTCCAAGCTCGACACCGCCTGGGAGGGCGTGCCGTTCAGCCACATCGCCGAGGTCGCGGGCGTCAAGCCGGACGCGGGCTTCGTGATCTTCCACTCCGAGCACGGGTTCACCTCGAACGTGCCGCTCGAGGTGGCCATGCAGCCGGACTGCCTCCTGGCCTGGAGCTACGCCGGGCAGCCGCTCGAGCCCGACCATGGCTACCCGCTCCGCGCCGTCGTCCCGGGCCGCTACTTCTGGAAGAGCGCCAAGTGGCTCCGCGGGGTCGAGCTCTCCGCCACCGACCAGCTCGGCTTCTGGGAGCGGAACGGGTACAGCAACAGCGCCGACCCGTGGAAGGAAGAGCGCTACGCGGGCTTCTGATCGCCGCCGGATCCACCCGTTCGTCCGCGTCCTGGTGATCGCCGCGGTGGCGATGATCGTGGCGGGGGCGCTGATCGCGCTCGCCCTGCTCGGCCGCGACACCCGGGTCTCGGTCCTCACCCTCCTCGCCTCGGGGATCATCGCCATGATCGTCGGAGGCACCGTGTTCGTGCAGGCCTGGATCTGGTCGCAGCGCTCATGGCAGGCCGGCTTCAGCGGACGGGCGGTGGCGATTTCGGTCGCGGGCGGGCTGGCCATCCTGCTGGTCGGGACCGCGCTGGCGGCCACGGTGATCCTGCTGCTCACGTTCGGGCTCGGCTAGCCGCCGGCGGGCGCGGTACGATCTGCGCTCGCGCGAGACGGCGCGGCCGATCCGGCGCGACAGGCGGCCCCCATCGTCTAGAGGCCTAGGACGCCACCCTTTCAAGGTGGAGATCACCGGTTCGAATCCGGTTGGGGGCGCCAATCACACGTGGTTGATCTCGACCCGGTCGCCGCAGTTCGGGCAGGTCAGGAGGAGGAGCTTGGGATCCTCGGGAAGCGGCCTCCAGGACGTGACGTAGGACTCGGTGATCCGCTCACCGCAGTGCGGGCATTCCGAGCCGATCTCCAGCCACTGGTCGCGCGGCACGTTCTGGCGCCCCACTCATTCCTCCTCGTCGGCGCTGCCCGAAGGCCCGGGGATCGGCGCAGCCTCCTTCGCGGGCCGGGACGGGGGCGGCTCCCAGCCCGCCTTGCGCTGCGGCATCTCGGCGCCCTCGGCGGCGGCAATCGCGGCGCGCGTCTCCTCGTGGTCGACGTCGCGCGCGAGCATCGGGTAGGCCCTCGCCGCGTAGCCTGGCCAGAGTCCCACCCCGCCCCGCCGGATCATCACCATCGACTTCACGAAGGTGCCGGTCACGTCCCGGGTGGAGCGGTCGAGCACCTCGTAGTCGAGCCCGGTCACCTCGCGCAGAGCGGCGGGGAGCGTCTCGACCAGGTACGCGGGGTCAGGATCGCGCGCCAGGGCGACATCGAGCGCCGCAAGGACCTCCTCATCGTGAAGACCCTTGGGCAGCGGTCGGCTGATGTACGCCATCCGCGGATCGTTGCTCGGACCCCGCAGGGTCCGGACGAAGGACTTGAACATCGGGGAGCGATTGTACCGTTGCCCGGCCGCGGTGTGACGGGCCGCCCCCGGCCGGGGCCGGGGTCCTTCGGCCACCCAATCGCCCACTTGGGTATACTCAGACCACCCGTGAGGAACCCCGAGAGACGCCCGGGCACCGGCGCCGCGACTCGTGTCGCGTGCCGCGCCGGTGAACGCCGCAGGCGATGCCCGGGCTTGCACCGCTTCCCCACCTGATCACAAGGAGAGCAACGCTCATCGTGCGTGTCAGAAAGGCCGTCCTGCCCGCAGCAGGCTTCGGCACCAGATTCCTTCCGGCCTCCAAGGCGGTCCCCAAGGAGATGATGCCGCTGGTGGACCGACCGATCATCCAGTACGCCATCGAGGAAGCGGTCGCCTCGGGGATCGAGCAGATCATCATCGTGATCGCCATCGGCCACAGCGCCATCGAGGACCACTTCGACTCGAACCCGACCCTCGAGCGCTGGCTCGAGGAGCGCGGCGACATCGAGATGCTGCGGGCGGTGCGCCACATCAGCGAGATCGGCACCATCGCCTTCGTGCACCAGAAGGAGCAGCTGGGCCTGGGCCACGCGGTGCTCATGGCCAAGGAGCTGGTCGGGGACGAGCCGTTCGCGGTGATCCTCTCGGACGACGTGATGGTGAACCCCGGCGGCATGCCCGTCACCAGCCAGCTCATCGACGCCTACTACGCGCACCGCGGGTCGGTGCTCGCCCTCCAGCGCGTGCCACCCGACGACGTCAGCCGTTACGGCATCGCGGCACCGCGCCACGAGGAGGGGCGGCTGATCGAGATCGAGGACCTCGTCGAGAAGCCGGGCGTGGGCGATGCGCCATCGGACCTTGCCGTGCTCGGGCGCTACGTGCTGTCGCCAAAGATCTTCGACGTCCTCGAGACCACGCCACGAGGGGCGGGAGGCGAGATCCAGCTTACCGATGCCATCCGCACCCTGAGCCATGAGCAGCCGGTCCTGGGCCTCCAGTTCGAGGGCGAACGGCACGATGCGGGCACCCGGCTCGGATGGCTCAAGGCATCGATTGCGCTCGCGCTGCAATCCGACGACGCGGACGAGATCCGCTCCTTCGTCCGCGGCCTCGACCTGCGAGACTAGAAACCGGTAGGATCGCCCGACCGTCTTCAACCGGAGAACGGATGCCAGGGAGGACGTGCGCGTGGAGATGATCGGCCGGGAGATCGGGGGACGCTACCGGCTGATGTCGCCGCTCGGCGAGGGCGGCATGTCCACCCTCTGGCGCGCGGTCGACGGGCAGCTCGACCGCGAGGTCGCGGTCAAGATCCTGCGCCCGCAGTACTCGGCCGACCCCGGCTTCGCCGCCCGCTTCCGACAGGAGGCGCGCTCGGCGGCCTCCCTCACCCACCCGAACATCGTCAGCGTCTACGACTACGGGACCGACCCCGACGGCGAGACGCAGTACATCGTCATGGAGCTGGTCGAGGGACGGGACCTGGCCAGCGTCCTGCGCGATCGCGGGCGCATCTCGATCGACGACGCGGTCCAGGTCTCGATTGCGGTTGCCTCGGCACTGGAGGCGGCGCATCGGCGAGGGATCGTCCACCGCGACGTCAAGCCCGGCAACATCCTGATCACCGACGAAGGCGACGTGAAGGTGACCGACTTCGGCATTGCGCGGGCCGTGTCCGAGGCCTCGATGACGGTCACCGGCACCACGCTCGGGAGCGTCCACTACTTCAGCCCGGAGCAGGCGCGCGGCGACGAGGTGACCGGGCGGAGCGACGTCTACTCGCTGGGTATCGTCCTGTACGAGATGCTCACCGGCCAGCGCCCGTTCGAGGGCGACACCGCGGCCGGGGTGGCCCTCAAGCGCCTCACGGATGACCCGCCCAGGCCGATGGTGGCCGGATCGCCGCTGCCGGCCGGCCTGGAGGCGATCCTGCGCCGGGCACTGGAGCGCGACCCTGAGCGCCGCTTCCCCGATGCCGGCTCGTTCGCGGAGGCGCTGCGCTCGTGGCGGCGCGCGCCCCAGGCGCCGCCCGCCGGGCTCGTCGGAGCCACGCCGCCGCCCGCTGCACCCACGCCGCCCGCCGGCGAGCCCACCGTCTACGTGCCGCCGCCGGTGGCGCGTCCATCGGACCGGGCGCCGTACGGCGGACCGCCCCGGCGCCAGGCTCGGCCGGCGCGCCAGCAGGGCCAGCCGTGGTGGATCTGGCTGCTCGCCTTCCTCGCGGTGCTGCTGCTGGGCGTCATCGGCTTCCTCGCCGCGCAGATCCTGACCTCGCTCGGCCCGGGCAGCACCCCCGTCCCCTCGGTCGCCAGCTTCGCACTGCCCAACTGGGCCGGCGACACGATCGTCCAGGTCCGCGCAGACGCCAGCGATCGCGGGCTCACCCTCAACGAGCAGCCGCAGAACTCGGACACCGTTCCGCAGGGCACCGTGATCAGCACCGACCCGGCGGCCGGATCCCCGGTGAGCCGCGGCGACACCATCACGGTGGTCGTCTCCGCCGGCACGCAGCAGGTGACCGTTCCCAACCTCCTCGGCCAGACCAGCCAGCAGGCCCAGACGACGCTCAACGGGGTGGGACTGCAGCTGGGAACGGTGAACCGGGAGTACTCGGCGGACCAGCCGGTGGGTGCCGTCACGCGCTCGGTGCCGGGCGCCGGGGAGCAGGCCGCGCCCAGCCAGCAGGTCGACATCTGGATCAGCAAGGGCCCCGAGCCGACCCCAACGCCCAGCCCCACGCCGACCCCGAGCCCCACGCCGACACCGACACCGACACCCAGCCCCACGTCGACCGCCACGCCCGCGCCATCGGCATAGGAGCGTCGCGTGCGAGAAACGTCCGCGGCGTCGCACGAGTGCTAGCATGCCGGCGCTGCAACCTACGCAGCGGCGTCCACAGGAGGCAAGCAACCAGACCATGACTGCCCCGATCACGGTCGACGAGACGACCTTCGAGGCCGAGGTCCTGCACGCCGAGAAGCCCGTCCTCGTCGACTTCTGGGCACCGTGGTGCGGTCCATGCAGGCTCGTGTCACCCGTCGTCGAGGCGATCGGGCAGGCGCACCCGGACAAGATCCAGACCGCCAAGATCAACACAGACGAGAACCAGTCGCTGGCGATGCGCTACAGCATCTTCAGCATCCCGACCATGATCGTTTTCAAGGACGGGCGGGAAGTCACCCGCCTGGTCGGCTACATGCCGCAGGAGGCGATGGAGGAGCGCCTGGCCGCCTACCTCTAGGCGGCCTGGGAGCGTCCCCGGGCGGATCCACGAGCCGGCCGCGGGCCGGCTCGTCCCGTGACGGGCGAGGGGAAGCCGCTACACTCCGGAGCTCAAGGAGTGCGCTGCCCGTGAACTTCGCGTGATCATCAAGACCGACCGTCGCGGCGGGACCGACCGACGCCGGACGTCCACGCCGACCGCGGAGGACCGCCGGTCCGCCGACCGCCGGACGATGTGCTGGGAGGTCGAGAACTGCGACCTGTCGATCCGGTACCGATGCCCGGCCTTCATCCTGCGGCGGCCCTGCTGGGAGCTCTGGGCGGTGGAGGGAATCGGCCCGGCCCGGGCCTGCTGCCACAACGGCAAGGACTGCGAGCCCGGCCGCTGCGCCATTGCCGAGAAGCGCTTCGCCGACTCGCCGCAGCCGCTCACGGTCCACGTCGGGCGGCGGGGAATGCCCCTCGGGTACAACCGGCCGCGCCGGCACTCGTGCCCGCACTTCTACCTCACCCACGGGAGCAAGGGGCGGGTCCCCGTCCAGGCGCCGCAGCTGCTGCGCACGCTCATGAAGCAGGAAGGCGTCGTGAGCCGATGCGAGCTGCGGGCGGGCGTGCACCTCGATTCGGGGTACGTCACCGACCTGTGCCTGACGGGCCAGTTCCCCGACTGCGTCTTCTTCGAGGACGAGAACGGGTGAGGGTGCGCTGACCGCTCCTCCGGTTGCTTCGCCCGACTACGCGTGGGCGGTCTCCCGGCTCCAGTCGCGGGGCCGCTACGGCGTGAACCTCGGCCTGGACCGCATCGAGGCCCTCCTCGACGAGCTGGGGCATCCCGAGACCGGCCTGCGCGGGGCGCTGGTGGGTGGCACGAACGGCAAGGGAAGCGTGATCGCCATGGCGGGCTCCGTCCTGCGAGCCGCCGGCCACCGGGTCGGGACCACGCCAAAGCCGCACCTGGTCAGCTACCGGGAGCGGATCGCGGTCGACGGCGTGGCGGTGAGCCGCGAGCGATTCGCCGCCGCGGTCACCCGCGCGCTCCGGGCGGCGGACGGGGTGGCCCCGGAGCTCGGCCCTCCGACCGAGTTCGAGGTGCTCACGGCCGTCGCGGTCCTGGAGCTGGCGCGATCACCGATCGACGTGGCGCTGGTGGAGGTCGGCCTGGGCGGACGCCTCGACGCCACGAACGCGCTCGACCTCGGAGTGGCGGCGATCACCACCGTCGGGCACGACCACGAGCGACAGCTCGGTCCGACCCTCGCGCGGATCGGCGCCGAGAAGGCAGCGATCATCAAGCCGGGCGACCTCGCGGTCACGGGAGCGACGGGGCGCGGCCTGGCCCCGATCCGTGCGCGCAGCCGCGAGGGCCGGGTCCCGCTGCGGGAGGCGGGACCCGGCCGCCCGTACCGGGCCACCCTGCGCCATGCCGGATGGGACGGGATCGTCATCGACCTGCGCACGCCGTCGGGGACCATGACCGCCGTCGAGGTCGGCCTCCTTGGCGAGCACCAGGCAACCAACGCCGCGACGGCCATGGCGCTGCTCGACGCCCTGGCCGAGGACGCGACGCGCAACGGGCGGAGCCTGGCGGTCGACGAGGCGGCGCTCCGCGCCGGGCTGCGCGCGGCACGCTGGCCCGGACGCCTGGAGCGCATGGACGGCGCCCGGCTCGGCATGGGACCGGTCCTGCTCGACGGCGCCCACAACCCCGCCGGCGCCGCGGCGCTGGGCAGGGCGCTCTCGACGCTCGGCGTCACGGGCGCGCCGCTCGTGTTCGGGGCCATGCGCGACAAGCGCGTGGGGCGGATGCTGCGGCATCTCGCCGGGGTCCCCCTCCGTCCCGTCTTCACCGCGGTCGACGACCCCCACGCACGAACGCCAGGCGATCTCCTGCGTGCGTGGAGCGCGTCGGGAGGAGAGGCAGCGGCCACCGTCGACGCGGCGCTGCGGCGCGCGGCTGAGCTGGCGGCCCCCGGCCAGCCGGTGGTCGTTGCGGGATCGCTCTACCTTGTCGGTGCCGTCCGCGGCATGCTGACCGGCGAGCGCGAGGGATAGCGAGCATGGAGCTCACGTTCGGCGCCAAGACCTGGCTGATGGGAATCATCAACGTGACCCCCGACTCCTTCTCGGGAGACGGGCTCGCGATCCCCGGACGGTCCGCGGAGGCGATCGTGGCCGCCGCCGTGGAGCGGGCCGACGCCTTCGTCGCGGCCGGGGCCGAGATCCTCGACGTGGGCGCGGAGTCGACCCGGCCCCGGAGCGTCTACGGCGACCGGGCGGAGGTGGATCCCGAGGCCGAGGCGGCGCTCGCCGTGCCGGTCGTCGCGGCGCTGGCACAGCGCTTCGGGGGGCGGGCGCTTCTCAGCATCGATACCAGCCATGGATCGGTCGCGGAGCGCGCCCTCGCGGCCGGGGCGACGATCGTCAACGACGTCTGGGCGGCGCGTCGCGATCCGGGCACCGCACGCGCGGCGGCGGCGGCCGGAGCCCACCTGGTCCTCATGCACAACGCCGGGGCCTCGCACTACCCGGCGGGGCTGATCCCGACGGTGGTGGCGTCGCTGCGGGCATCGGTCGAGGCGGCCGAGGCGCTCGGGGTCCCGCGCCATCGGCTCCTCGTGGACCCCGGCATCGGCTTCGCGAAGACAGGGAACCAGAACCTCGAGCTGCTCCACGGCCTGCCGACCATCAGGACCGAGCTCGGGCTGCCGATCGTCGTCGGCACCAGCCGCAAGCGGTTCATCGGTGAGCTGCTGGACGGGGCGCCGCCCGAGGACCGGGTCGAGGGCACCGCCGCCACGGTGGCCCTGGCGATCGCCGGCGGTGCCGACGTGGTGCGGGTCCACGACGTCGCCCACGTCGCCCGCACGGTGCGCGTTGCGGATGCGATCGTCCGCTTCGGAGCGCCAGCTCCCGACGCTACCCTCCGCGCACGATGACCGACCAGGACCGCATCAGCCTGCGCGGGATGCTCTTCCTCGCGCGCCACGGCGCGACGCTCGAGGAGCGCATGGAGCCCCAGCCGTTCGAGGTGGACGTCGAGATGTCGGTCGACCTCGACCGCGCCTCGTCGAGCGACGAGCTGGCCGACACGATCGACTACGCCGCGGTGTTCGGCCTCGTCGCCCGGATCGTGGAGGAGGAAAGCTTCCGGCTGATCGAGGCGCTCGCGGGGACCGTCGCCGACGCGGTCCTCGCCTCGACCGAGGCGCGCGAGGTCCTGGTCCGGGTCCGCAAGCCGCGGGCGCCGCTGCCGGGCCCGTTCCAGGCCGTGGAGGTCACGGTTCGGCGGCCGCGCTCCGCCTGAGCGGCGATCAGCCGTTCTGCGGGGGGAGGACTCCCAGGGTCACCCTGACGCTGATCGTCGAGCCGTCGCGCAGCACTGTCAGCGTGACGGTGTCGCCCGGCTGATGGGGCACGATCTGCGTCGACAGGTCATGCGTGGCGTCGAGCGGGACACCGTCGATGGCGGTGATGATGTCGCCGTCGCGGAGGCCAGCCTGTGCCGCGGGGCTGTTGGGGAAGACCGCCGGCCGGTTCGGGTCGGACGAGCTGATCAGCGCGCCGTTGCTGACCGGCAGGTTCTGCTGCTGGGCGATCCCCAGGGTCAGCGGCGTGTAGAAGACGCCGATCCAGGGGCGCACCAGCGGCTTGCCGGCGAGCGCCTGCTGCAGGATCGGCTTGGCCAGGTCGATCGGGATGGCGAAGCCGATTCCCTGGGCACCCTGGCTCACGGCGGTGGTGATGCCGATGACGTTGCCTCCCGAGTCGACGAGGGGTCCGCCGGAATTGCCCGGGTTGATGGCGGCATCGGTCTGGATCAGGTGGCTGAGGCTCTCCGTGGCCGCCTCGCCCTGACCGCCCGCGGTGATCTGCCGGCCGAGGCCGGAGACCACGCCGGTGGTGACGGTGTTCTCGAAGCTCCCAAGCGGATTGCCGATGGCGATGGCGAGCTGGCCGAGCTCGAGGCCGGCCGAGCTGCCGAGCCGCGCGTAGGGCAGCCCGGTGGCGCCGATGTGGATGATCGCCAGGTCGGTCAGGGTGTCGGTGCCATAGACGGTCGCGCTGAAGGTGCGCGTGTCGCTGAGGCTGACCGACAGCGTCTGTGCACCCTCGACGACGTGCTTGTTGGTCAGGATCCAGCCATTCGCGTTGAACAGGAAGCCGGAGCCCTCGCCATTCGCGGCCGCGCTCGTGGCGCTGCGGGCGGAGATGGTGACGACCGCCGGGGCAACCCGCTCGACCGCCGCGATGACCGCCGAGGACTCCTCCAGCTGCACGCTCTGGGCGAGGGTGCCCCTGGTGCCTGCCGAGGTGGCCTGGGTCGCCGCCGGTCTCATCACGGTCCAGACGACGAGCGAGCTCAGCGAGCCCGAGACGATGCCGACCACGAGGGCGACCACCACGACCGGCGTGAGGCTCGGGCGTGGCCTCGCGGGCTCGCTGCTGGCGATTCTCGGCTGCGACGACCAGGTGGGCGCTGAGCGTTGCCATTCGTCCTTCCCGCCATTCGCCGGCGGGCCGAAATGCTGGTATTCCACCTGGTCGATCTCGTGCTCCAAGGGTTGCGCTGGGCCCCTGATCGTCCCGCCCGGCCGTTGCCTGTCGGGGGGAGGGAAGGTGAAGATTCGTTCACCTTGCCCGTCAGGCCTTGAGCCCGCCTCGAGCGCCCTCGGTCTCAGGACGGTTCCCCGCGCGCTGCGCGGGGCCACCATCGACGGGTTCCGTCAGCACGGGCTCGCGCGAGCGTGGCAGGTGCACTCCGAAGACCGTTCCGCTGCCCACGACGCTGGCCACCTCGATGGACCCGCCGTGCATCTCGACGATCGACCGCGCAATCGCCAACCCCAGGCCGCTCCCCGACGCACGTGCCTCGCCCACGTTGGTTCCGCGGTAGAAGCGCTCGAAGATCCGTGGCATCTCCGACTCGGGGATGCCGGGGCCGCTGTCGCGGACCTTGATCACCGCCTCGTCGGGCAGGTCGGAGACGGTGAGCGCCACCTCCCCGCCCGGCTGGGTGAACTTCAGCGCGTTCTCCACCAGGTTGCTGACGAGCTGCACGATCCGCTCGCGGTCGAAGCGCAGGAGCACCGGCTCG
Source organism: uncultured Steroidobacteraceae bacterium (assembly GCA_964452225.1). Classification (GTDB taxonomy): domain Bacteria; phylum Chloroflexota; class Limnocylindria; order QHBO01; family QHBO01; genus CAVXEH01. Next base: position 15,578 of record CAYVLM010000006.1, read on the forward strand.
CTCGGTACGGCGGAGGTGAGCGTCACGCTGCGCCGTTCCGCAACGTCCGCGTGCGCCTCCACCACAGCCCGCAGCGGTTCGCGCAGGTCGCCCTCGCGAATGTCGAGGGGGAAGATGCCGGCCTCGATGCGCGACAGGTCGAGCAGGTTGGTCGAGAGCCACTCCAGGCGGCGGAGCTGCTCGCTGGAGCGAGCCAGGAACTCCTGTCGGGTCGCCTCGTCCACGGATCCGTCGCGCTGCAGCTCGGTGAAGGTCCGCAGGGCGGCGATCGGGGTGCGAAGCTCGTGCGACACGTCCGCGACGAACTCGCGCAGCCGGTCCCGGTCCGCCTCGAGAAGACGGAGCGACTCGCTGAGCCGGTCGGCCATCACGTTGAACTGGCTGCCGAGCTGGTCGATCTCCACGACCCCGAAGGGCGGCACGCGCTCCTCCAGCTCGCCCTGGGCCAGCCGGCGCGAGACGCGCCGCAGGCGGTTGAGCGGGCTCGTGAGCTGCCGCGCGACGAGCAGGCCGAGCAGAATCGAACCGGCCAGGGCGATGATGCCGGCCGCCACGAGGGTCCCGCGGACCTGGGCCAGCGTGGCGGCCCGCGAGGTGTACGCATCCGAGACCGTCACGCTGAGGGCAAGCTGGCCGTGGGGGGCGAGCGGCTCGTCCTGCCCGATGTCGACGCTGAATTCGACTCCGCGGGGGCCAACGTCGGGATCGAGCGCCAGTCCCTGCTTCTCGAACTGCTGGGTGTCCGGGGTCATCTGCACCGCGAGCGACCCGTCGACCGCGTAACGGACCGTTACGGTGGCGCGCGCGATCTGGTTCGCCGCGATCGTGGCCGCGGGTCGGATGTAGTTGTCGTTCCGAAGCTCCCGGGTGTAGAGGTCGGGTGAGCCCTCCTCCTTCGCGTTCGCGATGGCGTCCCGGATCAGGCTCTCGGTCGAGTTCGCGGCGGCGAGCAGCTGGTCCTCGGCCTGCTGGACGAAGTAGCCGGTCAGGATCTGGCTCAGCGCCACCCCGGAGACGAGCAGCGCGACCAGGGCCATGCTCGAGAGGCCGAGCACCAGGCGGACATCAAGGCGGCGGAGGAACCCGAGCGTCGTGTCAGTCCTCGGAGAAGGCATAGCCAACCCCGCGGACCGTCACGATGTAGCGTGGCTGGGCGGGATCGGGCTCGATCTTCTCTCGGATGTGGCTGATGTGGACGTTGATCGTGCGCTCGTCCTGGTCGAGCGCCTCGTAGTCGCGAACCAGCTCGAGGAGCTGGGCCCGCGTGTACACCCGGCCGGGCCGGGCCGCCAGGTGGCGGAGCAGGTCGAACTCGGTGGTGGTGAGCGCGATCCGCTCACCGTCGCGGGTGACCCGGCGGCGCTCCAGGTCGATGACCAGGTCGCTGCGACGCAGGACCCGGCCGGCCTGGGTGTCCGCAAGCTCGCCGTAGGCTCTGCGAAGCAGCGCCTTGATGCGGCTGGCCAGCTCCCGGATGCTGAACGGCTTGACCAGGTAGTCGTCGCCGCCGATCTCGAGGCCCACCACCTTGTCCACCTCGTCGGAGCGGGCGGTCAGGAAGAGGATCGGCACCCGGGACTCGTGGCGCAGCTGGCGGCAGACCTCGAAGCCGTCGATCCCGGGCAGCCGCACGTCGAGCACCACGAGCTCGGGAGCCACCTCCCCGAACCGGGCGAGGGCGTCCTCGCCGGT